>DASPNN010000237.1:0-7099 GCA_035626495.1 Chryseosolibacter sp. | reverse complement strand
GGCCGATACCTTCCAGGTCAAGATCCTGCCAAACTCTCTGAAGATGCTAGTGCCTAAGGCAAGTTTGAAATTCTGAAGATCACCGCGAAAAGAAACTGTGTTCACACGCGGAAATTTAAAGGCATCTCACCAATGTGGTATCTGCAAAAACAGACAATTCGTCGGTCACGGACAACCGTTTACCTCGGAGAATAGCCAATTCTGTAATATCGTCAAAATACCACCGGAAGGGTTAATTGATTCCGGCCGGCAATCCGTTAAATAGCGGGTAAACCAAACCGATTCTATTATGAAAAGAATTCTATCTGTCATTTTCCTCATGTTCATGTGTTATGCCTTGGCAGCGCAGCAATCGCTGACCATGCCGCCAAGCGGTGAGAACCAAAAGGCCAGTGTCACGCAGTGGATCGGACCGGTCACCGTCACCATCAATTACAGCAGTCCCGATGTACACGGTCCGAACGGGCAGGACCGGAAAGGTCACATCTGGGGCGAGCTTGTGCATTATGGTTTTATAGACCAGGGTTTCGGCACTTCTAAAGCCGCTCCTTGGAGAGCCGGCGCAAACGAAAACACGACGATCACTTTTTCGCACGATGTGCGTATCAATGGAAAAGATCTGAAAGCAGGCACCTATGGATTATTCCTCGATGTTGAAAAAGAGGGTCCGTGGCGCTGGATCTTTTCCAAAAATTCCACAAGCTGGGGCAGTTATTTTTACGACGAGAAAGAAGATGCCCTGCGGGTAGAAACGCAACCTGAAGAGGCCCCCTATACAGAATTTCTCACCTACGGATTTGCCGAGCGCCTTGCCGGCAGCACAGTAGCCTACCTCCAATGGGAAACCAAACGGGTCCCGATGAAGGTTGAGGTACCAAACATAAATGATGTCTACGTATCGGTCTGGCGCCAGGAGTTCAGAGGAAACAAAGGGTTCGACTATCGCAACCTCAGCGCTGCCGCGCAATTTTGCGCGAGAAATAAAACGAACCTGGAGGAGGCGCTCACCTGGGCAGAGCAGGCTATCACCCAGCCATTTTTCGGTCGTGAGGACTTTTCTACTTTACAAACAAAGGCCATGGTTCTCACGGCACTGAACCGCAGCGCCGAAGCCGAATCCGTCATGGCGAAGGCCATCGCCCATCCCACGGCTACCGTTCAGGCGGTGCACCAATACGGAAGATTGTTGCTCAACGACGGTAAGAATGAAAAAGCCCTCGAAGTATTCAAGCTTAACCGACAGCGTAATCCACAGGATACATTCACCACCTATGTGGGACTTGCGCGCGGCTATGCGGCGATCGGCGATAAGAAAAACGCCATCAAGAATTGGGAAACAGCAATCAAGAATTTACCAGAAGATCAGAAACCAAACCTGGCAGCTTATGAAGCTGAGCTGAAGAAGCTCAAAGGTTGATCAAGAAATCGCTTTGATGATAAAAGGGGGCCGGAATTCTGGTCCCCTTTTTTATTCGGTCTTGCTGCGCTCAAGCCAGCCCGATGTAATTTCGTTGAGTGCCCTCACCTTTTCACGGAACTCGCCCTTAATGGTTTTGCGGATCTTCTGCATCTTGTCAAGCAAGTCGCTGGTGTCGTCGGGAAGAATTTCTTCAAAGTATTCACGCAGGCGTTTGGCAATCGTCGGCGACTTGCCATTGGTTGAAATGCCGATCTTGATGTGTCCCTTGGTGACAATCGAGCCAAGATAAAAATCGCAGAGTTCCGGTGTATCCGCGACATTGATAAGCACTCGCTTCTTGCGGGCGAGCGTGCGGATTCTTATATGCAGCGAATGGTTATCAGTCGCCAGGATAACCAGGTCTTTGCGCTGCAGGTCCCTCACGCGGAAGTTTCTTTCCACCAGATGCAGCCGCCGGTTGCCAACGGATAGTTGCCGGATTTCATTCCTGATTTCAGGGGCAACGAGGGTGATGGTGGCCATGGGGCTGCTTTTCAGCAATGCTTGTACCTTTTCAAGTGCAACGTTGCCGCCACCGACGATCAGGGTGTCGAGCTCTTCGAGTTTGAGAAATACCGGAAACAAGTTATTGCGATCATTCATGGCCGCTCTCAAATGTTCTTTGCATGTATCGATACTACTTTATGCAGATCGCGCGCATACCTGACAACCTCACCGATAACAATCACGGCGGGTGCACCAACCTTTTCCTGCTCAACGAGGTCAACGATTGTCGAGACTGTTCCAACGACGGATTGTTGACCCGGCAGTGTGCCGTTCTGAATGACGGCTGCCGGTGTATTCGACTTACCGCAGCCAGCGAAAATGTCCATGATTTCGGAGATCTTGCCCAAACCCATGAGGATGATGACTGTGGCCGTTGACTGTGCCGCCAGCCGGATGTCGGCCGATACGCCACCTGTCATAGTTGTTCCTGTGACAACCCAGAAACTTTCACTCACCCCTCTTGCGGTTACTGGAATATCGAGGGCTGCCGGCGCGGCAATCGCGCTGGAGATCCCGGGCACGACCGCGGTTTCGATTCCATTCCGGATCGCAAATTCAATTTCCTCCATGCCCCTGCCGAATACAAATGGATCTCCCCCTTTGAGCCGGACCACGTGACCGTATAAATAAGCGAATTCAAGGATGAGTTCGTTGATCTCATCCTGACTTATGGAATGCGAGCCTGCACGTTTTCCGACCGGATAGGCTGGAATGCCGTCCGGGATCAATTGCAGGATCTCCTCGGAGACAAGTGCATCATAAAGGACTATGTCCGCTTCCCTCAGTATTCTCGTCCCCTTCAGGGTGATGTACTCAGGATCACCTGGACCGGCGCCCACGAGCGTGAGTTTCGGTTGTTTGTGAAATGTGAAGATGCTGCTCATGATTTTGCTATCTCAGTTTCTCTTTCGACATTCCTGAACGCGAACACATCCTCGAGAAACTTGCGCGCGTCGTTCCAATATTCAACCGCAAAAGATTCAGTGGGCTCGCTCTTATTTATCCGTAAGACAAATTCACTAAAGTTTGATTCAAACGGAATAATTCCGCCTTCGACAAAATGTTTTTGAAAATCATTGATCGTCTGAATCTGTGTGCTGGGCCTGACTTCTTTAGTCAACAACAATGCCTTGGCGGTGTTGATAAAGCTGCTGTAGCTGTGATAAATTGCGTCGGCATACAATTGCTGGTCGATTGCCTCTTTCGCCCAAACAAGCTTTTCTTCCGTTTCATATAAGAGCGTTGAGACAAGGTCAATGATCACTCCGGCGCATTCCCCTACAGAAGTATGCAATGAAAAATTGTGTTCCTGTCCCCAGTCCACGTAGTCCAATGGGGAAGTGTTCACCGTGTCACCCAGTGGCTTGAGGAGTCCATAGAAGTGATTCCTGCCCATGCGCTTGTAGTAATCGTGGTAGTATTCGCCCTCAAGTGCGTTGGTTTCATAATCCGTCAGGAGAAAGCGCAGTGCATCGGGGCCTCGCCGGCTCGGGATCTTAATTCCGATCTTATCCGAAATTATGCCGGCGCCGTCGGCAAGTTTGCCCCCACCCAGCAGAACCACGAGGGCGGGCATTACCTTGCCCTGTTTGTCTTTGATCGAGCTGCCGTGAAATCCGATGCTTGCCAGACCGTGTTGACCGCATGAATTCGGGCAACCGCTGATCTTGATCTTGATGTCCTGGTTAAAGATCAGATCCGGAAATTCGGTCCTGATCACTTTTTCGAACTCTACCGAGATGTTGGTGCTGTCCGAGATTCCCAACGCGCAGGAATCGGTTCCCGGGCAAGCTGTCACGTCGCCGACACTGTCGAAGCCAGGTTCTGCAAGCCCGAGGCTGTCCAGGGCAACATAGAGATGAGGAAGTGCATCAGGGCGGACAAATTTGAGCAAATATCCCTGGTTCACGGTAATGCGCAATTCGGAAGATGCAAAGGCATCAACCACGGCAGCAAACTTTCGTGCCAGATCCGACGACAGGTTACCTAGAAGGAGCTTAACATAAACTCCAAAAAATCCTTTCTGCTTTTGCTCGAAAACATTGGTCTTGAGCCATCGGTCATAACGGTACTGATCTGCAATATCAGGAGCACCGGTTGTGATCACCGGGCCAAAATCGGCAACAGGAACGCTATCGCGATCTATTTTAAAAGTCTTATTTTTCAATGCCTTCCATTCTTCATCGACCAACTGCATCAGCTTTTCCAATCCAAGATCATCGAGCAGAAATTTGAAGCGTGCCTTCATCCTGCGGGTGCGTTCGCCGTAGCGGTCGAAGACGCGAAGCACCGCTTCCGTAAAGGGGATTATCAGGTCTTCGTCGAGGAACTCATACGCCGTGAGTGCGAGATATGGATTTGCGCCCAGGCCGCCTCCTATCAATACCTTGAAGCCGCGCCTGCCATCTTTCATCTTCGGAATGAAGCCGAGATCGTGAATGAATCCGAATGCCGTATCTTCCTCCGAAGAGGAAAAAGAGATCTTGAACTTGCGTCCCATTTCCTGGCAGATCGGGTTGCGCAGGAAATAGCGAAATGTCGCATCCGCGTAAGGTGTCACATCAAAGAGCTCCTTCGGGTCGACGCCGGCGGTGGCCGATGCGGTAACGTTTCGAACCGTGTTGCCGCAGGCTTCGCGCGTCGTGATTTCATCCTGTTCAAGTTTTGCCCACAACTCCGGCGTGCGGTCAAGACTGACGAAGTGGATCTGTATATCCTGACGTGTGGTTGCATGCAGGTTGCTGCTCGCATATTCATCGGAAATATCGGCGATCCGTCTGAGTTGTTTGGTTGTCACCCGGCCGTACGGAAGTTTGATCCGCACCATCTGAACTCCGGGTTGGCGTTGACCATAGATTCCGCGCACCAGCCGGAGGCTTCTGAATTTTTCCTCATCAATCTTTCCTTCGCGAAAAAGCCGGATCTTTTTTTCAAGGTCGATGATATCGCGCGCTACCACCGGGTTGTTCAAATCCTCCAGTTCAGTTCGAAAACTTTGCATGTGTTTGTCAGTTATAAAAAAAAAAGCCTTTCCCGTTTGGCAGGAAAGGCTCGCATATTCTTGTTTTAAAATATCTACGAATCCAATCTTCCTGCGTGCGCATCCATGTGCTTACAACACCAGCAGGTTACGGGTGCGCACATCATGCTCATACAGGTACTATTAGTTATCATCGATCTGTCGTTAAGCTCGGTCTAAAGTATACCATTTTAGTGGTATTTCAAACGGTCAACCGGGTTGTTGAGTTGCATGCGGGCGCGAACAAATGTTTGTTTCCAGCACTGCAATCGTTAACACACGGCGCCAAAACAAGCCGAAGGCCAAAAGCGACTGGCAATTTTTTTTAAAAAAAGTTAGAGTTTTATTGCTGTTGCTTGGTACACAATTGAAGGGAGCATCACCTCACTGGTTATAAAGTAACTCGATTCGGGGGATCTCCAGCGACTTGATCTCCTGCACTGCCCCTCCAGCGATACCTTTCACATCGCCATACAATGCTATGAGGTTTTCCATGGCTTTGAGCAACTTTTTTTCCCGCTTCGCCCACTGGGTCATGAGCAGAGTTTTCTCGCGGACAAGGTCTTCCTGCATTTCATTGTAAGATTCAAATGCGGCTTCGAGCTTTTGTTTGAACTCGGTGCCCGTGACATAAGTGTAAACCATTTGCATTTTGTCTCCCTTATTTTCCTGAGCAGCCAGCACCTCGCCGATGCGAGCAAGGTTGTGGCGAAAAAGTAATGCAAGCGCCTTGAATTCGGGGAAACTGCATACCCAAATTCCATCGCGCTCACCGAAGCGCGTCATGCCTTCCGGGAGAGCTTCGGTGACAATTACGCCCAGGTCCGCTTGTTTTGCGCGCATGTCGTCTTTGAGCTTGCCGATCCATTCGACGCTGAAATGTTTTGTACGCTTGCTCTCGTAAAGAATTTTGCCGCAGACCCTTCCATAATGGTCCCTGACAATGTGGACACAGTCTCCACCGCGTTTTCCTTTCGAAATCTCTTCTATTTGATCGATGGGAAATGTTCTTTCCAGGAAATCTTCTATGGCCAGCTCCTGGATCTCACCCTGCATCTGCATGCTTCCCTGCTCCGCCCGTCGTTTCATCTCGTGAATAAGTTTCGATTGGTCGTCGAGTTTTTTTTGCAGTTCAGCAGCTCGCAGGCGTTCTTCCTCCCTGACGTTATCGACCACCTCGTGCAGGCGTTTCTGCATCATCAGTTCAAGAGATTCACGTTCACGTTGAAGCTTCTGTTCACGCTCCCGGAACTGGACCTCCACTTTTTCGACGGCACGTTTTTCTGCTTCCTGACTGATGATCTTTTCGCGCTCCAGTAACCGTCTCTTCATCTCCAACTCCATCTCGTCCTCTTTTGCCTTGACGATCATTTCTCGTTTTTCGACCGCGATCGCAGCTGCCTCAAGCTCGCGCAGCCTTTCGGCCTTTGCCTTGCGATCTTGTTCCAGTAAATTGAAATGGTTCTTATATCGTTCCGACTCCTGCTTGCGAATGTTCTCAGACAATGTCTTCTCGTAGTGCACGAGTTTCTCGTCAAACTCTTTTTCAAGCTGACGGCGGATATCGTGGCCAATGGCGTCTTCAGGGGTGAATTTATTTCCACAATGCGGACATTTCACCATCAGGACAGTCGATTGTAATGTGTTCATGGTCCCTGTTTCTTTGCCCCAAACTGCAAAAGCCCGCTGACAGGTGATGTCAAATTTCACGGCGGTCCGGCAATTGATTGGAATTACTTATTTTAACACCATGAAAAAGGCAGTGGCAAAGAAAAAAACCGAGTCCATTCTTCCACACGGAAGGCTCATGCGGCTCTTCCAGATAATCGCCGTATTGAAATCCGGTCATTGGACGATTCAACAGCTCGCGGAAAGGTTCGATACGAGCCAAAGAACGATCTACCGGTATATTCATTTGCTCGAAGAGGTGGATTTCCTGATTGAGAAAGATTTTCAAAATCGCTATTTCATCATCACCTCAGAAGATGACCCGATGCAAACTGTCTTTACCATTGAAGAGACCAAACTGATCAAAAAACTGATACAGACCGGCACAGATGATAACCCCCTGAAAAGCGCGCTGCTCAAGAAACTTGCTCTCAATTCCGAGCTCG
>DASPNN010000236.1:0-5822 GCA_035626495.1 Chryseosolibacter sp. | reverse complement strand
CGGAATTGCGACCACTCTTTTAAAAATCAGCCACCGGATCATGAATTTGTCAGAAACAGTGATAGATTTGGAAGAAATTAGTAATACTAACATATACAACTGCAATACTAACACTGCTTAAAATCGTTAACCACTAAGGCCATGAGAACACTCACGAAAGAAATGCAACTCCAGCTCACTCCGGTGAAAGCGCTCGATCTGCTGAAAGACGGTAACAAAAGGTTTGTCAGCAACCTGAGGTTCAACAGGAACCTGTTACAGCAGGTGAACGAAACGTCGCAAGGTCAATTTCCTTTCGCTTTTATTTTGAGCTGCATCGATTCGCGCACCTCGGCCGAGCTGATATTCGATCAGGGCCTCGGCGATATTTTCAGCTGCAGGATTGCCGGAAACGTGATCAATGAAGACATTCTGGGCAGCATGGAGTTCGCCTGCAAGGTTGCCGGTTCAAAAATCGTTGTCGTGTTGGGACATACCAAGTGTGGGGCGATCAAGGGTGCGTGTGATCATGTGCAGATGGGTAACCTTTCAACCCTGCTTCGTAAAATCGAGCCAGCGGTCAAAGCGGAAACCGCCACAAAAGACAACAGGACAGCTGCGAACAGTAAGTTCGTTGAACATGTGGCAGACCTCAATGTGCGCCTCACATTGCAGCAAATACCCAAGCAAAGCCCGATCATTGCCGAGATGGTTCAAAGTGGCCAGCTGGCACTCGTGGGTGCCATGTACGACGTGGAAACCGGAATTGTTCAGTTCTATGATGACGAAATGATCACATCGGAAAAAATGATGTCGGGGGTATCTGCTGCCCGGTAAGCCCTCAAAAGTCCGAAACAAGCGCAGGTTCATGGCGGTGAAAGTAAAAAAGGCGTTTAAGCCGGTAAAAATTCACATCGATGTGGACAAAAAGCTCTACCTCAAAGATCCGAATTCTTCTGTACTGGGCACCAGCATCATACGTGAAAGTATCAGCATGATCGATGAGATGGGTTTCGAGGCTTTCACTTTTAGAAAACTGGCCACCCGGATCGGCGCCACCGAACCGTCCATCTACCGTTACTTCGAAAGCAAGCACAAGCTCCTGTTATATCTGCTGGCGTGGTACTGGAACTGGATGGATTACAAGCTGATATTCGCCACCGCCAACATTCAATCGCCTGAAGAGAGGCTCAAAGTAGCGATCAAATTGCTTTCCGAGCCAATTGAGCAGGACCCGAATTTTGACCATGTCGACGAAACAGCTCTTTACAGGATCGTTGTGTCAGAGTCTCCGAAAGCTTATCTGGTCAAGGAAGTGGATGCGGTAAATAAAGAAGGCTTGTTTCTCGGTTATAAGCGACTCTGCAACCGGGTGGCATCCATCGTTCAGGAAGTAAACCCGAAGTACCGTTTTCCGCGCGCGCTCATATCAACGATCGTCGAGAGCTCTCACGATCAGAAATACTTTGCCGAGCATTTGCCGTCTTTGACGGATGTCACACAATCGAAACTGAGCAGCACGACCGAGTTCCTGACCGAACTGGTATTCAGAGCCATCAACGCGAAAGCTTAAGAGGTGCAAGTCGGATCAGCTTCCGCGTATCCCCGTTGAAGGTCAATTTCACAAAATAGAAACCTAAAACGAGTATAATCCGGCAACGGTGCTTTTGCGGGACCGGTCCAGGCAAGACTTATAGAACTTTATATTAAATTCGGATCGGTGACTCAATAACCAACAGGTATGAAAAACATCGTTCTGACACTTGCCCTGCTCCTGATTTCATTTACCGTTCCGGCACAACAAACGATACAGGAACGTTTGGGATACCCTAAGAATACGAAGCTTCTCATCATTCACGCCGATGACCTTGGTGTTGCGCATTCGGAGAATGTGGCCAGCTTTCAGGCCATGGAAAAAGGTGTGGTGAATTCCGCCAGCATTATGATGCCGTGCCCATGGGTGCCTGAAGTGGCCGAATACGCGAAACAGCATCCACAAGCTGACTTTGGCTTGCACCTGACCATCACCAGCGAATGGAAACATTATAAGTGGGGTCCGCTGCTGCAGAATGATGTGAAGACCCTTCTTACAGATAAAGGGTACCTCACGGATGGGTCTGTTAACCTGGCGCAGACGGCCAGATTGGAAGAAGTCGAAAGGGAGCTGCGCGCGCAGATCGAGTTGGCAAAAAAGTTCGGCATCGACATCACCCACCTCGACAGCCACATGGGAATGCTATTTGCGTCGCCTGCGTTGCTTGAAATTTACATCAAGCTTGGACGTGAGAACAAGGTACCGGTATTACTGACCGACCGCCTCGGCCCCCTCGATCTGAAACAGATCGATCCCCGGAAAGACGTTGTGGTCGATCAGGTCTATATCCTCAGCCCCGGTGACTTTGCGAGAGGAACAAAAAACTTTTATATGAAAGTGCTGACGGAAATGCAACCCGGCCTGAATATTATCCTGTTGCACGCCGCTTTTGACGACAGCGAAATGCAAGCCATCACCGTAGATCACCCCGACTATGGCGCCGCCTGGAGGCAGGCCGACTTTGACTTCTTTACCAGCGACGAATGTAAAAACGTAATTAAAGAACAGAATATACGGCTGGTCACCTGGCGGGAGATCCGGGACAAGCTGATGCGGTAACCGAAGCATTCCAAATGGGTTCGCGACAACCGGTCTGTGACCACCAGTCACCCTCTACACCTGGGTCACGCCATTGCTAATCGGACTTCAATATATTGGCTGGGTTGGTCCGGGCAGCCTTCATGGTCTGCGACCCGATCATGATCAATGCGATAAACAATACCACAAGCAACCCGACCGACAGCTCGGCGATGCGCACCGGCGTATGATACGGAAAGTTGACGAGCACGTAATTTTCGAGAAAAATGTAAGTCACAGGGAGCGCGATCAGCGCCGATATCGAGAGGAGTACTATGAAACCGCGGCTTAGCAGGTATATCAGACTCGCTGAAGTGGCACCCATTACCTTGCGGATGCCGATCTCTTTTAGTCTTGTTTCGGTTGTGAATATGACCATCCCGAACAAACCCATCGATGCAATGGAGATGGTGAGAAATGAAAGGAAACCGATAATTTTGATCATCGTGGAGAATTCGCTGTAGGCATCTTCGATTTCCTCATCGTAGAATTTAGCCTGAAAGGGATGAACGCGGTCGATCTTTTGCCAGGCGGCGCCAATCTTATCCACCGCTGCGCGAACGTCATTGCTTTGAATTTTTACATTCAGAATCGCTCTGTCACCGGGCGTCCAAAACGTAAATGCCGTCGGCTCGATGAGGTTGTCGACCTTGCCATAGTGAAAGTCTTTGATTACTCCGACGATTGTCATCTTTCGCGCAGGCACATTGAAACTGCCGAATGTGATTTCCTCCCCGATCGCTTTCCGGGCGTCGTTACCGGCGATGTTAAACCGCTTCAGGAATCGCTCGTTGACGATCACTTCGGTTACGGCGTCGGGTGCCGCGGGTCGCGCAATGAAATTGCTTCCGGCCACAAGGGCGTGTTCATGCAAGGTCAGGTAGTTTTCGTCCACATGGTTTGTCAACACCAGGGCAGAGTCGCGCGAATCTTTGTATTTCGCGAAGCCACCCCAGGCATTGCCAACACTTGTGATGATCAGCGACCTGGAAACCGCTTTGACTTCCGGCATCTCGTTCAGTTCTTTGACAAATGCATCGGGATTATTACCCTGCATGTTGATGTTCAAAATGTTTTCAGTGTTAAATCCCAGGTCGAAGGCAAGTATGTCGCGGTACTGCACATAGCCGATGGCCGTTGTGGTAATAAAGATCAGGGTGAACGTATATTGAATGACCACCAATGCCCGCCTGAGGCTCGTGTACCTGAATACTTTTACGGTCGATACATTTTTGAGCGCGGCGATCGCGCTCACCCGCGAAAAAAATATTGCCGGCAAAAGCCCGGCGATCACCCCTACCGCAATTGTAAAGACGACGAAGGCTGCAATCATAGACGGGGTGAGTTCGAGCCGCACCGTATGCTGCATCTCGGGTGCCAGGCTGATCAGCTGCGGGCGCAACACGAGGAATATAAAAAAGGAAAGGACAAGCGCTGAGAGGGAGATCAGAACTGCTTCCGCCAGAAATTGTCCGCGTATCTGGACCCTTCCTGCACCGATGGCTTTCCGCAGGCCGACTTCCCTAAAACGGCGCATAGCCCGGGCGATTGAAAGGTTCGTGTAATTGAAACAGGCGGACAGGATCACAACGAGCGCCAGCCCGCCCAGCAACCAAAGTACAACCGGAGGTATGTACATCCTCGCGGAACCGCGAATTTCGCGAAGGTTCTCGCCGACGACAATGTTATACAAAGGAAGGAGCTCAAGGTCAATCCGCGTGCTCTCTTCGGCCAAATTCTCCTGCCTGGCAATTGCGTCGAGCTGAGACTGGACCGACCCAATGTCACTCTTCCGCGACAAAAGGATGTAGACGTAGTGCGCAGACATGTTGATCCACTTCTCAACGTTTGAATGTCGCTCAAGCCGCGCCGCCGTCGACAGCGATACAAGGGCTTCAAAGTCGATGTGGGAGAAGAATGGCACATCTTTCATCACGCCCGTGACCTGGTATTCGATTGTATCGAATGCGATCGCCTTGCCCAGCGCAGGTTCGTTGCCAAAGAGCCTTCTGGCCGCACTCTCCGTTAGAACGATCGAGTATGGCTCACTGAGGGCACTTTCGGCATCACCCTCCAGCATCGGGAATGAAAAAATTCTGAACACCGACGGCTCAGCCCACAAGCCATTGATGGGGAAAATGTTGTCGCCAATCCGCGCGGCTCCTGAAAAGTCCGCGCGAAGAATAGCCACTTCATCAACTCCTGTCACTTTCTCGCGAATCAGATATCCGGTCTTCGATGATGTGGTTGCGAACTTGCTGCGCTGCTCACCATTGTACTGCACGACATTGGTGACGCGATAGATCCGATCACCGTTTTTGTGAAACCTGTCGTACGAACGCAGGTCGAGCAGGAAGGCGATCAGCAGCAATCCAACGGACATACTTATGGCCAGGCCGACGATATTGATACACGAGAACAGCTTGTTGCGCAGCAGGCTGCGTGTTGACGTTTTGACGTAGCTTAAGATCATGATCCCGTCTATTAAATAAACCTTCTTTAAGAAATTTTTTTAAGTGCACACGATGCCATGCCAAATTTAGAAGCGCCTCTGTGTAAAGCGTCAGTACATGCCCCATCGGGTTTGGCCCGGATTCACTCCAATCGGTTTGAATATAATAAATATCCGTTCGCCGACGCAGATAATCAACTGATAATCACCACCCGTTTCGGCGGGATTGCTATCGGTTGCGCCGGTAGCGGGAGTACACAATACATGCCGAACGAAAAAAATTTAACTTGGAAGGACAATCGCACGGACTTAAGACAACATAAAAAACAATGAAAAAAGTAACAGGCATTGGCGGTATATTCTTTAAAAGCAAAGACCCAAAGAAAATGACCGCGTGGTACGAAAAACATCTCGGCTTGACCACCAACCCATATGGCGCGACCTTCGAATGGTATGAGGGTGCAGACAAAACAAAAAAAGCATCCACGCAATGGAGTCCTTTTTCGGAGACCAGTAAATACTTTGAGCCTTCGACAAAAGATTTCATGATCAACTACCGCGTTGAGAACCTGGCGGAGCTTGCCGAGGAATTAAAAAAAGAAGGTGTGACCATTCTCGGTGACGTACAGGTATTTGACTACGGAAAATTTCTTCACATCATCGACCCGGAAGGGAACAAGGTTGAATTGTGGGAGCCGGCCGGGGAGTGAGTAAAAGATT
>DASPNN010000235.1:0-9573 GCA_035626495.1 Chryseosolibacter sp. | reverse complement strand
CAGTGTCACATGGAACAACATCGGGTTCGGTCACTATACAGTTACTGCGCAACGCGGTGTTTGTCAACCGGTCCGTCTCGGGGCGCGTGAGATCGCAGCCTATCCGCTTGTTCAAGGTTTCAATGTGGACCTTATCGAGGGCGATGTTTGCGGCCAGGATACGGTAGTCCTCCAAGGGTCCGAGGCGGGCGTGAGCTATCAGCTAAAACTGGGGTCGGAAAACATTGGCGCTCCCAGGTCGGGCACGGGTGCGGCCCTGAAGTGGACAGGTCTGACGAAGAACGGGACCTACAGCATCGAGGCGACGCGCAACGGAACAACATGCACCACCATACTTCTGTCAACCGTAACCATTGATTGCAACTTTGACAAGCTGCGCGTGGATGAAACCCTTGCGATCGGAACAACGCGCGCCGTACCGGCAAATTACAGTGTTGCAATTGAAGGCAACGCCATGGCTACCGGCCTGGATCTTAAGGTCATGGACCAATGGCCGGATTACGTATTCCGGCCGGGTTATGCCCTGTTGACTGTGGAGGAACTGGAAGCATTCATTCGCAGCCACGGTCATTTGCCTAAGATCGGATCCGCCGAAGAAATGCGTAACAAACAGTTTTACAGCGCCAGCGAAATGGACCGCACGCTGCTCGAAAAGGTCGAGGAGCTTACCTTGTACACCATAGGCCTCTCTCAAAGGCTTGGCAACGATCCCCTGAGCGGTACCTCCGCAGCTGTGGCCAGTCCGGTGGATCCTCCTCACCCAGCCAAAGACGATGTCAACGTTGACGGCCAGAAAATTTCTATTCCATATGCCATGCTGGAAGGCACGTCATCCGTGAGTTACCAACGGGCGACCGTTCTCGAAGGACTAACAGTCGGCACCTCACGGCTTCCGGCCGGATATAAGCTTGCCGTAGCGGGCAAGATCATTGCGCGCGGCATCGACCTGCGTGTACCTGACCAATGGCCCGATTACGTTTTTACCGACGAGTATGCAAGGCCGACGCTCTATGACCTCGAGCGGTTCATCAAAGACAGGGGCCACCTTCCCGGTATTTCCTCCGCTGCCGAGATGAAACGCAATGAGCGTTATGGCCTGTCGAAAATGGATGTCAAGCTACTGGAAAAAATAGAGGAGCTGTCCCTTTACATCATCGAGCTGAATAAAAGAATAACTTCCGGCAATGGAGCTTTGCCGGGCCAAAAACTTTTGCCGCGTGCAAAAGAAGATAAAGTGCTCGCAGCAGCCGAGTCGCATGAATTTGTGCCGGCGCAAAACATAGCGCCAATGTCCGCTACCCTGCCACCATCCGCTACGCTACCACCATCATCTTTCAACATGGTACATGTAGAAGGTAGCCTGGCCGTTGGGCTACCCGCTGAAAGAGACGTGCCTGGCAATTACCGGATGGCTGCCCGCGAGACCATGCTCGCGCAGGAAATGGATGTGGCACCGGTGGAAAAGTGGCCCGACTATGTGTTCGCACCGGGCTATGATCTGTTGCCGCTGAAAGACGTCGCGGCATTTATTCAGGTTCACGGACATCTGCCCAATATGCCATCCGCACAGGAAATGCGCCGGCGGGGCAACTACGATGTAGCGGAAATGGACGCCAAACTCCTGGAAAAAGTCGAAGAGCTCACCTTGTACCTGATCGAAATAAACAAACAAATTGAAAGAAACTGACCCTCTCATGATCTGTCAATTTACACCAATGAAATTATGCCGGATAATAATCCTGGCACTCACCCTGTGGAACCACGCAAGCTTCGCACAGAGCATCCAGGGGCAGCGAGACGTCTGTCAATATGCGACCGAAGGGTACCTGTTTGACACTCCGGAAATGGCGTGTGCCCGCTATCAGTGGTTTTACAGCGGGGCCGACCGTATATCGGCAAACTCGACATCGATGACCATAACACTGCGCTGGACCTATACCGGCTCCCGCGGCCTTTACTGTGAATGTTACGATCAAAATGGCGCAGTCATTGCGAAACAAGGAACGACGGTCGACGTGACCGCAGCGCATCAGATATCCATTGCGGCGTCGGAGAACCCCATCGCGCTGGGCACTTCGGTGACGCTGACTGCGAGCGGAGGCAACGGCTACTCGTGGTCGGGGCCAAACCTGAACACGACGACAGGGGCGCAAGTTGTTGGAACACCTTCAACGGAAGGCGAGCACACTTATTCGGTAATCGAAACAGGCGTGCCTTCGGGAAGCTGTCCAGGAGAAGCTTCGATAACGATCACAGCGAACTATGTTCCTGTAGAAGCCGGACCTGACCGGTCATATTGCAAAGAGACGGGAACGGTCAATGTAGCTGACTGGGGACTTTCCCTCTCCGAGGGATCCTGGTATCTTGACAACAACCAGATCGGGAGCACGATCAACACATCCGCTCTCTCCGCAGGGCATCATACGTGTCGGTATGTGAGGAATTGGGACCAGGGATCCGATGAATTTACGCTGACAGTCAAGGAAACCAACACGCCGGCTCTGTCCCTCGATGAGGCGACAAAATGTGTCGGCAACCTGACGGGCACAATCGATGTCGACCTTGGCGATGGGGATCGGATCATCGATTGGAAAGAAAAAGACGCAAACGGGAACTTTCAGTCAATTTCCTCCACCGCTGATCCGCTGCCGTACGATGAAGACAATGCCACCGAGTTCCAGGTTGTTGTTCAGGAAGGATCCTGCCAGACTAAAACGCAAACGATCACGATCGAACCCCTGGTCATCACGCCGGGAACACTCAATGTCAGCGGGCTCACCGCGGATTGTAAATATGTCACTGGGGAAATTGCGCTTGAAGGGTCCAGTGCCGGCATCGAAAATTATATCCATGAATGGCAAAAGATCAGCGATGGGCAATGGGTCCCTGTCACCGACTCTAACGGCGACCCGAAACGGTTAGACGTCGGGCAAGTCGAAGAAGCAACCGCGTTCCGCATATTATTCGATGTGGAATGTCCTGTGGATCCGCTGGAGACAGACGAGATCAGGCCTTTGAAGCCCATCGCCGGTGTACTGGACATCGCCGCGCTGCCTGCCCCGGAGATCAGTTGTACACGCGTGCGCCTCACGCTGAAGCTGGACGGGTCGTCGGGGGAGAGAGCGTGGTATTCCTCGCGGGATGGTTCAAACTGGACGCCCCTTGGGAACAGCGGCCTGGAACAGGCAGTCGATATCAACGCAAGGACTTTTTTCAAGGTCGTAGTATCAGACGCCAACAATGTGTGCGACTTCGAGGAGGTCATTAAGGAAGTGAAGGTAGGATCACAGGGAGGTACAGCCCTTACGCTCGGCGCTGCAAACAGGCTTGTGTGCGGTGAAGCCGAAGGAACCATCCAGCTGCAAGGACATGTGGGCGGCGTCGTTCGCTGGGAATATTCGTCGAGCATAAGCACAGATTACTCTGCAACGGACGGACTAAGCGCAGACCGCGGCTCCTGGACATGGGCGCCGGTTCCTGCCTGGAATGGACTTACCGTGATCGAGTACGAAACGAGCGCACCGCATAACCATTACCGGGCAGTGGTCGAGCTCGCAGGGTGCCCGGTCGCATATTCCACGTATGTCAATATTCGTACATCCGCGCCAACCCTGGGCGGATATGTGCGGTTCGATGGGGAGGTAGCGGATGCGGCTCCCGACGGCGCCGGGCGTATGACCTACTATCCGCGCTTCGTGCTGGAGAGCGAACAGGGAAGCATCCTGAATTGGACGAGCTACGTCGACGCGGCCGGCGGAGGTGTCACGACCACGCCCATTGCTAACACCACCGATGTGCTGCAACCCGAGGTAAAAGTGACCACTGGTTATACAGCAACGGTCAAAAGCGGGGACTGCCCGCAAAAAAGTTCGGGCAGGGCCATCTTCTTTATAAACAATGAAGAACTTGGGCCGGCGCAACTTGTTCTCGGACAGAAGCTGTCAGCCTATCTGGGCTATTCTTACCAGTTGAAAGGCATGAACCGCTACGAGCTCGAAACCGGTTTCCGGTATGAAGCCAACAGCAGGCAGAAATTTTTCATTTTGCTTGACGACGAATACGAGCCGCCGGCAAATGAGAATATGATCGCGGAAGAAACGGTCCTTCAGCCCGGGTTCATTAACGAGGATGACCTGCATTACGCCAATGCAATGGAGCGCCAAAGCGTTTTCACCTACCTGGACGGCCTTGGGCGCCCGATCCAGAAAGTCGACCGCAAAGCAAGCCCGCTCGAGCAGGATATCGTGACACATTTTGAATATGACCGCGCGGGCCGCGTAACAACGGAGTATCTGCCCTATGTGGCGGTTAATGACAACTCCGGCAGCTATAAGCCAACTGCGAAAACAGATCAACAGAGTTTTTATAACGCGCCCCCGGATCCGACAATAGCCCTGACAAGCGCGGCGTTCTCCCGAAAGATCGTCGAGCAGAGCCCACTCAACCGCGTGCTGGAGCAAGGGGCCCCCGGCATCATCTGGCAGCCCGGCATGGGGAGGACTAGGCGCTTCCAGTA
Organism: Chryseosolibacter sp.; assembly: GCA_035626495.1. Lineage (GTDB taxonomy): Bacteria > Bacteroidota > Bacteroidia > Cytophagales > Cyclobacteriaceae > Chryseosolibacter. The sequence continues at coordinate 5,057 of DASPNN010000235.1, read as the reverse complement.
TCTGCACAATGCTGACGGGACGATCAGATTATGGACCATCGACCCGGAGTCCGGGTTACCGGTTGAAAACGGATACTACGGCGGGAATCAGCTCTCCATGTCTGTCGTCACCGACGAAATGGGGCACCGTGTGAAAGAATTCGAGAACAAGGACGGGCTTACAATCGTCAAAATGGTCGAGTCTGCTTCCGGCAGCTGGGCCGAAACACATTACATCTACGACGACTTCAACCTGTTGCGGTATGTGATTCAACCGGAAGGAATTGCTCAATTGACCGGGGCGCCAGATCAGCCGTTCCTCGACAAGTTCGCATTCCAGTACAAATATGACAAACGGCGACGGATGGTGGAGAAGCGCGTGCCTGGAGCGGGGTCTACGTACATGGTCTACGATAACCGTGACCGGGTCGTGCTGACTCAGGATGCCAATCAGCGCGGCGGTAACAAATGGACCTTTACAAAGTACGATGCATTGAACCGGCCCATCATGACCGGTGTCTACACGTGGTCGAACCCATCGGATCCCAATGACATCATAACCCCCGAGGAAATTGCCGGCCTGATCAGCACAACCACATTCCATGAAGAGTTTAATGCGGCACTATCACCCTATGGCTACACGACGAGCCTCTTCCCGTCGGACAATCTTGAGATCCTGACAGTGAATTATTACGACAACTATGACTTCACTAGCCTGTTCGGGTCGACAGCCTACCATTACCACAACGATGAACTTAGCGGACAGGAACCGGCGCCCTTCATGGCCGTTCGCGGTCTTATGACGGGGTCGCAGGTCCGGGTGCTCGGCACCAGCGATTGGATAAGATCCGTGTCCTATTTCGACGATAAATATCGGCCAATCCAGACGATCACTTCAAACCTGCTGAGCGGTTATGATGTGATGACTAGCGTGCTGGACTTTACGGGAAAAGTTGAACGCACCAACATCCGGCACGTCGCCGGCACTGCGCAGACAAATGTTACTGAGGAATTCCTATACGATCACGGTGGGAGGCAGCTGGTGAATTACCACCGCATCGGGAGCCAGACCGTGTTGTTGAAACAGCAGGAGTACAATTTATTGGGGCAGCTGATTGAAAAAAATCTTCACCGTCACCCGGAAGGACATTTCCATCAATCCGTTGACTACCGTTATAACATTCGCGGATGGCTGACACACATCAACAATCCCTCACTGACCAACGACGGTGTCACCAACGACGACGGCAATGACATGTTCGGCATGAAACTGAACTACGACGACCCGGAAGGGCCGGACAACAGCCTTGGGCAATACAATGGCAACATCAGCGAAATGCTGTGGCGGACGATCGGACAGTCGCGGCAATCCTACAAGTTCGAATATGACTACATGAACCGCCTTCGCAATGCGGTGTACTGTGATCTTGATGATCCCACGAGGAACGCAAGATATGACGAATCACTCACTTACGACCTGAACGGGAACATCAACACCCTTCATCGCAGGGGAAGGATAGAAGAGCGGGTTTATGGCACGATCGACAACCTTGGCTACAACTATTTTGGAAATCAGCTTTTATCAGTAACAGAGACCGGTGGCAATATCGCTGCGGGATTCAATGACGCAAACACCTCTGGTAACGATTACACGTACGATGCCAACGGAAACATGTCGGCCGACCTGAACAAGAATATCGCCATCGGCTATAATCACTTGAACCTGCCTTCACAGGTGACGAAGCCGAACGGCGACAACGTCACGTACGGCTACACTGCCAGCGGGACAAAAATGTACCAGGTAGCGGTTGAAGGAGGTACAACAAAACGAACGGACTATTCGGGCCCGTTCATCTACGAGAATGGAAACCTGGTCTTTGCTCAGCATGGGGAAGGACGGGTCGTAAAAACCGGGACGGGTTGGGACTACCAGTATCACCTGAAAGATCACCTGGGCAACGTCAGGGCTACCGTCTCCGCGCAGTCGCAGGGTACGGAAACATCGGTCGCAACTTTTGAAACCGCAAATGCGAGTACCGAGCAGGGTCAGTACCTGTACTACGAGGATGCGGTAAAGGTCAACCACCAGGTGTTCGATCACACCTACAACACCACGCCGCCGCCGAACCCGGAGGAGGGCACGTATGCATCGCGGCTGACCGGTGGCAACACCAATGAAAAGTACGGGGTAGCCCGGTCTTTAAGCGTGATGCCCGGCGACGTTATCAACCTGGAGGTTTTCGCCAAATACCTCGACCCGAATTCCGCAAACTGGGGCGATGCCCTGGAAGCCTTCATGGAAGCCATTGCAACCGGTCAGGCTCCTCCGGGAACAGTCGTGGAGGGCGGCGGATCGGGTGCGGGCTCCTCCCAGTTTGCTGGCCTGCTCAAGTCGAACGATGACGGCACGGCGTCGGAAGCGCCGAAAGCTTATCTGGATTTCCTGGTGTTCGACCGCGATTATAACCTGATCGATGGCGGATATCAGCGGGTAACAATTGATGCGAAGGAAGACGGGCAGACCATGACCGCGGATAACCTCCAGGGCAGGGAGCATGAGCGACTGTCGGCGCAGCTGACGATTTCCCAGCCGGGTTATGTTTATATTGTGTTGTCAAATACGAACGAGACGCCGGTTGAAGTTTACTTTGATGACTTCAGGGTTGAGCATATCAAGTCGGGGGTGATGCAGACGGATGATTATTATCCGTTTGGGTTGACGTTCAACTCCCACTCGAGAGAGAACAGCGTTGCGAATATGTATCAATACAATGGGAAGGAAAAGCAAGATGAACTTAATCTTGGGTGGTTGGATTATGGCGCGAGGATGTATATGCCAGAGATTGGAAGATGGGGAACCATCGATCCACTTTCCGAAAAAATGCGGAGATGGAGCCCTTACACTTATGCGTTCAATAATCCATTAAGATTCATTGATCCAGATGGTCGGAAGCCAGTTAAGCCTGGAGAAGTGAAGGACCGCTCAATAGTCCTCGATGTGGATGCTGACGGGGTTCAAAAGGTCACGCAACGTTCCCAATCAGTTAAGACAGTTGCAATTAAAAAAGACGGGAAAATTGTTGGGTATTCTCGTACAACTACACGAGCTACGGTCACCAACACTATAAGGGGGAAGGAAGAAGGTGGTAAAAAATCATGGTCAGTTGAAAAAGGGAACGTGAGTGTGACATCACAGACTGAACAGCTGGACTCAAAGGGAAAAGTGGTGTCCACTGGAGAGACCTCATCCCAACAGATGACCCAATCGGAGTACGCGGCAAGTAATACAAGTAATAAAAGTGGAAATGTATTAACCGATTTCGAGACAGCTTCCGAACGAGTTGCGACATTATCGACTCAATTCCAGGAGAAATGGCATACTAAAATAATGGAAGCGGCGAATAATGCTGTAACTGCTGGTGGCGTTGCATCTGGTATCCTTTCGCCTCCCGGCCCAGGCGGCGCTGGCCCATCAGTCGGTCCTGGCGCGGCCACGGCCGCCACAATTGCCGCTAAGGATGCGACGGCTGTTCTACTCGTAGAGTATCACGCAGAAATACCAGAGGGAGCAACAAAAATAACAGATTATTCTTACCGAAATCGAGTTACCGGGGTATATCAAGATAGTAATAACCCATTTGGACACTGACGTTGATGAAAAAATATTTAGTCTTTGCATTGATTGGAGTTGTTATCCTTGTGATTGGGGTATACAAGAACTTCATTGGCTATATACGGTATGGTAAGTCCTTTAATGATACTCGTCGAGAACTTGGGGTGCCAATAATTGAAGAAAACTTCAGGCCAAACGATGATTACCTGATGTGGTATAATGAACAAAGAGTTTATCCTCGGCACGCTGTGAAACTGCTTTCCACTAATTGGCTGAGCATCGACATTGAACAAGATAACTTTGAGTTCATTAAAGATTCAACTGTAGTCACAGCCTATTGCTATTACCATCACGAAGAAAAATGTTACAATATTTATTTAAGTGAAGGTGGATCTGAAAGAAAAATATCTTGTAAGACTCTATTAAAACTTCTTGATGATCAGGGCTTGTCTGTCAAGATTAATTGTAAGGACTGTTGAAATGCAAAATACACTAGGTATCCCGAAAAAGTAACACGAATCCGGATATGATGAAAGTATCAGGATCTCTATTCTTTACCGAACAATTGAAAACTGAATCCTCTAATGATATGACAGTAAGATGTCTTAAGAAACTGGCAACTTGTTTGTTCTTACCGGTTGCATTACACTTCCAGACCCCAACCTTCGCTCAAACGAAGCTGCCGGAGATCATCCCGCCATCTCCCAACGCGGCCGCGTTTAGCAAATACGGCAACATCCCCATTTCCGCCTACACCGGTGTTCCTAACATCCAGATACCGCTTTACACCATCAAAGTACGGGATATAACCGTGCCCATAAGCCTCAGCTACCACGCCTCCGGTATCAAGGTTACTGAGGAAGCAAGCCGTGTCGGACTCGGCTGGGTACTTAACTGTGGTGGCGTCATAAGCCGCAACATCATCAACAAAGATGATTTCCTGGCGTCGCCCGAGGCATACCACAGCCCGCTCAACGACGCGCCCGAGCTTCCCCTCGGTGCGGAATACGCGCCCAGCTTCGACCTGCAGTACGGGACAGAGATCCAATACTATAATGTACACGGCGACCCGAACACACCGACGTTATTCACCCTTAACCTCGACGACTGGATCCGCAGCACCGATCACGACTTCCAGCCCGACCAGTATAACTACAACGTTGCGGGGCACTCCGGCAAATTCGTTCTGACCCGCGACCGTGAAGCCGTCATTGAAAAGAATGAAAAGCTCCTGATCGAAGTCATCGGACAGGGTGATTCCTGGAAAGTGACGACCCCCGACGGATTTATCTACAAATTCGAGACTTACGAATACTTCCGCGATTTCGAAAACCCGCCGGCATCCGAACAACGCTCGGCCTGGTACCTGACGAAGATCATATCGCCGCAAGGAGAGGAGGTCACCTTCAACTATGAGACTACCACGGAACAATACGTGAAGCCGGCGGGTGGGTTATCCGAAACA
>DASPNN010000234.1:0-6100 GCA_035626495.1 Chryseosolibacter sp. | reverse complement strand
GAATACTCTGCAGGCGAATCACATCCCTCCTTTCCTCCAGTAAGAAGCTCTTATTCAGCTCGGCAATATCTGTCACCATCGTCCAGCTGTCTCCCTTATCGGCAGAGACATAGACGCCACGCTCGTTTTCGATATTGGTTTCCTCGGCGAAGATGAAGACCTCACCTGCATCATTGGCGGTCATCATACATTTGCGTTCATCGAATTTGTCGGGCAGCCCGAGCGTCACCCGCGCCCACTTTTCACCGTTGTCTTTGGAGCGGAATATGCCATTGTCCTCAACCGATGCGAAGAGGATGCCGCCCGGCAGCGAAATGATCTGGTGCACGGCTTCAAATTCAGGCAGCCCGTTTTTTGTACCGAGATTTTGCCATGTGTCGCCATTATTCTTCGACCGGTAGATTCCGTAAGGGTCGGAACCCGCGAACAGCACGCCTTCTTTGGTGAAATGCAGGCACTCGACCGTCACGTTTTCCTCTTTCCATCCCTTAGCAGGCACCGACACTTCCTGATAGGTTGCGCCGTTGTCCCGTGACACATAGAGGCCCTCGTTGTAAACTCCGACGAACAAGTGACCCTGTGCGTTCGAAGTAATATCCTGCAGGTCGCTGATATCCAATGTGGCTGTCCGGACACCGCCGGTCTTCTTCCACTTCGGCGCAACAACGCGCGGATATTTCAGCGTGTAGTCGGCAGGGTTATAGCACCCTGACTTCTGCGCTGTTGCGTCAAAGGCCCATTTAAAACCTTTCGCTTCGCATTCCTTTTGTTCGGGGGTTACACGTTGCGCAAAGACACCGGCCTTCATCAATAAAATCACCAGCGTTGCCAGGACAACCTGGGTAATAAGAAATCTCTTCTGCATAATTAATAGTGTTTGAGTGTTGGTTTTTTTTTGCGTTTTCCCCGGGAGAAAGCGCTGTAAAAACATGACCCAAAAGTAGGTTTAGCCCGCCCGGGGGCCAATTTTCGACCTACTACAAAGCTTCTACAGGCAGGAAATTTTGCCGGAATGCCGCAAATGGGCTAAAGGATATACAAGGACCTCCCGCTTTTCCGCAGCGACGACTTGCGTATAATAAGTTCGGGTTTAAGCACGATTTTTTGCGGGACAAATTTTTTATGACCACCGCTAATCTCGTCAAGAAAGATTTCTGCGACGGCATTGCCCATTCTGATGCTGTGCTGGTCGACCGTGGTCAAGGCAGGTTCTGAAAATTCGGTGAAGGGCTCATTGCTGAATGCAACCACGGCTACCTGGTCAGGAACCCTGATGCCGTTTTCGATTAACAGCTGCATGGCGCCCATCGCCCCATGCGCGCTCGCCGAAAAGATCGCGTCCGGCATCAGCTTCTTTTGCATAAGCTGTTCCATACAGAATCTGCCATCTTCCAGCAAAAGATTGCTTTCAAGAACGAGGTCTTCGTAATAAACCAAACCGTGGTCGGTCAGGGCTTCCTTGTACCCGCGCAGCCGTTCCCGATAGATCGACAACCGGCTACGGCTTGTAAAGTGGGCAATCCGCTGACAGCCCTGCGCGATCAGGTGTGTTGTCGCTTCATAGGCACCCAGAAAATCATCGATCACGACCTGGCTGACATTCAACGCATCATTGGCGCGGTCAAACATGATCAGGGGAATACCTTTTTCCTTAACCTTCTGAAAGTGCTCGAAACTGACCGTTTGTTTTGCGTAAGACACAATGATCCCATCCACGCGTGCGTTCAGGAGAGCCTCTACCGTCGCGATTTCTTTCTCAGAATCGTCGTAAGTCTGGCAGATCATCACGTTGTAACGCGATTTGTTGGCGATCTCCTCCACCCCGCGAACAACGGAAGCGAAAAAAGTCCGGTCAACTGTTGGAACAATGACGCCAAGGACCTGCGATTTTCCGTTTCGGAGCGCTGCCGCAATATGATTCGGCTGATAATTCAGCTTCATTGCTGTTTTTCTCACCGCCTTCTTGGTCACATCGCTGATCCGGGGATGATCGTTGAGTGCCCTGGAGACGGTCGAAGCCGTAATTTTCAGCTTGCGTGCAATATCGTGTATCGTGGGTCTTTCTTTTTTCATGCTCTGAAGATTGCGGGTAGTGGCTTCATTTATATTTATAGACGCCATTCCCGCGCGGCAACCGGAACGTCCAATCAATACATTTTTGACGATTTGCATCTATCCTGCCGGCGTCTCCAGTCACGTTGGCAATTGGCCGTGAACCATTAGTAATAGTATTTGACGAGAATTTACACCCTCTTATAGGCCATCGCGAGGGTATCTTTACCAGAGCCCTAAATGACAAAACCGTGAGCGCCACATCCGTAACCATTAAAGACATCGCAAAATTACTGGGGGTGTCGAAGTCGACCGTATCCCGTGCCCTGTGCGAGCATAACGACGTAAACGCCGACACGCGGCGAAAAATCGTGGAACTGGCAAGAAAGCTCAACTACCAGCCCAACACAATTGCCCTGCACCTCAAACAGCAAAGAACAAACACCATCGGGGTGATCATTCCGGAAACCGTGAACCGTTTTTTCGCGAAAGCCATCGCCGGCATACAGCGGGTGGCAACCATTGCCGGATACAACGTGATGATTTGCCAGTCGGACGAGTCGTTATTGATGGAAAAGAAAAATCTCCAGTCCCTGCTGATAGCGCGTGTCGATGGAATCCTGATTTCAGTTTCCGGAGAAACCGAAAAAGGCGACCACCTGCAAGACCTGCTGCAAAAAAATATTCCCGTGGTTTTCTTTGACCGCATTTGCGAGGATCTCAACACTTCACAAGTATTTACCGACAACTATGAGATCGCATTTTCGGGAACGGAGCACCTCATCGCGCAAGGGTGCTCCCGGATTGCAATTGTAGCTGGCCCGCAAAATCTCAACAACAGCAGAAACCGTCTCAAAGGATATGCGGATGCGTTGAAAAAACATAACCTCGCCGTCCGCGAAGAATACGTTGTCATGGCACACTTCCGCGGCAGCAACGTCGAAGCTTATACGCGATCGTTACTTGAATTACCGGACCGCCCGGATGCAATCTTCGCCATCAACGATTATTCCGCCGTGGAGATGGTCCACTTTATTAAAAAGCGGGGCCTGCATATCCCGGACGACATCGCTGTCCTCGGATTTAACAACGACCACATCGGCAGGTTCATTGAACCTGCGTTGAGTACGATCGACCTGTCCGCCTACGACATGGGTACGGCTGCGGCGGAGATTCTGGTCCGGCAGATGAAGGAACCTGGATTCCCGGTGCAAAAACAATTGATCAAAAGCGAGCTCGTCATTCGCGACTCGACTCGAAAAAACGGCGTTGGGATCGGTAACCAAAAATCCGTTTTATAAATGTCGACCGGCGAAAATCCGAGCCCAGCATCGTAGCATATCGATATCGTTGGATGGTGTGGTGCCTTGGCAGGGGTGTGTATTTTTTTTGTTTCGCCCTTTCAGGGCTTGGGGAGGATGGTGTGTTGAAACGCCGGGTTGCCCCCGGCTCACTCTGTGTTATGCCCTTTCAGGGCTGGAGGGTCGGGGGTGAAAAACCAGGGGGGGCTGTAGAGTGCCGACATACGGAATGGTGTGGTGCCTTGGCAGGGGTGTGTATTTTTTTTGTTTCGCCCTTTCAGGGCTTGGGGAGGATAGTGTGTTGAAACGCCGGGTTGCACCGGCTCACTCTGTGTTATGCCCTTTCAGGGCTGGAGGGTCGGGGGTAAAAAACCAGGGGGGTTGTAGAGTGCCTACATACGGAATGGTGTGGTGACTTAGCGGGGGTGTGTATTTTTTTGTTTCGCCCTTTCAGGGCTTGGGGAGGATGGTGTGTTGAAACGCCGGGTTGCACCCCGCTCACTTTGTGTAAGGCCTCAGAGATGGGTGGAGTGCCTCCGTTGCTAGTCGTTGCTCTTCAATGGCGATTCGGCGCGGTCTGCGATGACACCGGCAACTTCCAGACGGATTACAGTGGCGAGTGGGTCGGCCTTCAGTGCAGCCAGATCGATGGTCACACCGTCCGGCGTTGTTATGGACGGCAAGGGTTTGCCGCCGGAAAGAGCTGATGAAGAGATAATCCTGCCGGTGACGCCGGGCACCATCAGATTACCATCGGCGGGCCATTCAAACACAAACAGATACAAAACCGTGTTCGCTCCATTCAACTTTTTCGTACAACGCCCCCACGACAACGGACTCAGGGGACTTCGCTGTGTTCCGTAAATTGCATCCCCATTGGATTTCATCCAGGCGCCAATTTCGGCGAGCGTTTTCACGCTTTCAGAAGGGAATTCTCCGCTGGCCTTAGGCCCGACGTTGAGCAGGTAGTTTCCCCCTTTCGACGCAATATCAACCAGATTTCGAATCAGTGTTTGTGTCGACTTCCATTTGTCATCATAGCTCTTGTAACCCCACGTGCTGTTCATGGTCATGCAGGTCTCCCAGTCACGGCCGTCGAGCTCCGAAAGTGTGGGGATCTTTTGCTCGGGCGTTTTATAATCGCCGGGGAAGTCGGGACGTTTGAGCCGGTCGTTGGTAATGATATCGGGTTGGAGCTTTAGAAGTGCATCGAGCTTGGCAGCAAACTCTGTGGTCATGCCGGTCGGGGTATCCCACCAAAAAACGGAGATGGGTCCGTAGTTGGTGAGCAGTTCACGAACCTGCGGCACGGCGACCTCGTCAATGTATTCTGCCATGGTTTTGGTGGTCTGTGCCGGATCCCAATGACCGCTGTGCTCTTTGGTATAAGCATCGATCCTTGAGCTGTCCGGGTTTGCCCAACCCTCGGTGGCTACTTTGCGTGCGGCGGCGCCACCCGGATTGACCCAGTCCTGCGCGTGGGAATAATAAAGACCGAGCTTGAGGCCGTGCTTGCGACATGCTTCCGCAAGGGGTTTGATCAGGTCCTTGCCGTACGACGTCGCGTCGACGATATCCCAGTCACTGGCTTTTGAATCGAAGAGCGCGAAGCCGTCGTGATGTTTGGCGGTGATCACGATATATTTCATACCAGCGTCTTTGGCCATGCGGACCCAGGCGTCCGGGTCATAGTTAACGGGATTAAACTGCTTTGCATAAAGCCTGTATTCTGCGACGGGAATTTTGCCACGGTTCATGATCCACTCGCCGATCCGGTTAATTTTCTGACCGTTGTGAATGCCGGCCGGCACCGCATAAACCCCCCAGTGAATGAACATTCCGAAACGGGCTTCACGCCACCATGCCATCCGGGAGTCGCGGTCGGTATGCTGCGCCGAAAGGGTGTTGACTGCACATAAGCAAAAAACGAAACAGGCAATTCGACTTTTCATAGGTGAAATTCTTTTCAATTTCATGTCGCGTATCATCACAGGTTTCAGGGTTCGAGTGATCCTTCGTCAATCAGCCGGCGCGTGATGTGCCTGAACTTCACAGAAACATACTCGTCTTGTTGATGCTCACAGGAGTTCGGTTGAGCGGCCGGGCCCTGCATGGCAAATTGAAAAAATTCGTACTCCCGGCGAAAAAACGGATCGGATTCAAGCATATACACCAGCCGTTGTGAATCCTCAGCGGTCGGGTTGCCAGTCAGGCACCGAGCGATGAATGCATGCATTTCTATGGTATTGAGCGTCACCGGCACATACACATGACGGTAAAAGAGCGGCGCACCCTTACGAGTGGCAGGCTGAACGGGGCGCTATCGGCGATTTTTAACTACAAACTCCGGTTGGGGACCATTTTTCGGAGGTATTTCAGGGCACGGCCCATTTGTGTGTCGACGGTTTTTATACTGATTTTGAGCAGTTCAGCGATCTCCTTGTACTTCAGGTTCTGATCCCGGCTCATGAGAAAGATGGTTTTGCACTGGGGGGGAAGGCCTTGAATGGCGGCGTCGATCTGGCGGTGTAATTCTTCATAAAACAGCGTTTCCGATGCAACCGATTGCTCACAGGCCACTCCGGCCGCGGCATCGAGGACAAGCATTTTTTCGTGTTTGATCTTCCTCAGACAATCGAGCGACTTGTTGCGAACAGAAGTAAGCAGGTATGACCGGAACGACATGGTGATATGGATCCTTTTGCGATTCTTCCAAAGATTGCAAAACACATCGTCTACGATCTCTT
>DASPNN010000233.1:0-4683 GCA_035626495.1 Chryseosolibacter sp. | reverse complement strand
AACTTCCTCAAGACGCAACAACTCTTCCTCAGTGTCAATGTTGAAATTGGTATTCACTTCGTAGTAAGTGATAAAGGTGGACGGTGTGTACTTGATTCCGCTCGTGTTCAACTTCACTTCTTTCATAGCTTTGATGGGATTATGGGGAGGAAAAATTCCGTATCCAAATATACATTACGGATGTTAGTTTGATACCTGAAAGATGATGAATATTTATTTTGCATCGGCGGCTTGGCGACGCAGCAACAGTATCCTCGCTGAAGCGACAGCCTCCGCCGTCGACACTGCTGTTTGGATTGGCATCCGATTTTTTAATTTCTCTTCACTTCTAATTAATCATGGACTTACAGTCGCAGCTGATCTGGCTCTTCGTTCTTGCAATTCCGATTGCTTGTATTGCCTGGACGGTGACGCATGAAGAAGTCTTCAAAGAACCGCGTGAATTTTTTGTCAAGAAAAGTTCGACTGCCAGCACGCTCTTGGTGCGAAAGTTTTTTTACCTGTTCACCTGCGAGTATTGTTTTAGTCATTACGTCACAATTTTCATCCTGTGGATAACCCATTACCAGCTTTTGTTTGCGGACTGGCGTGGTTACCTGCTGGCTGGGTTTTCGCTTGTGTGGATTGCCAACATTTACATGAGCCTCTACGGCTTTATCCGCATCGACCTGAAGAAGGAACGGATCATCACCAAGCTTGAAGAAAAGAAGGTGAAAGACACGATGGGCGATGGTCATCAGAGAAAGAAAATTCGTCATGAACAGGATCACTGACGCTGCTGTAAGGCCACGATTTTTTTTTCGAACTGCGCAAGCGTTTAATTAATATATTCGCGGCGATGAAACACTATGCGGCGGCAGTCACCGCCTTTGTTATCTGGGGATTTTTCGCCATCCCGCTTCGGGCGCTTGCGCATTATTCCTCCGGAGAGATCTTGTACTTCCGCATCCTTTTTTCGACCGTAATACTGGCTGTTATCTTGCTGTTCAGACGACGGGAGATCGGCGCCGATTGGAGACAGGTTCGCGCACTGACTGTGAGTGGCCGCCGAACGATGCTGCTGCTCACATTTTCTGGCGGTGTTTTGCTGACCTTGAATTGGCTGACCTTTATCTATATAGTGAACCAGATCAACGTCAAGACTGCTTCTTTCTCGTACCTGATCTGTCCGGTGATAACGGCCGTACTTGGTTATGCGCTGCTTCGGGAAAGCCTCTCGCGCATTCAATGGGTAGCGGTAGCGTTATGCGCGGTAAGCTGTATTATGATGGGGCTGAATTCCCGAATGGAGCTCGCATACAGTTTCCTGACAGCATTTACTTACGCGCTCTACCTGATCTCGCAGCGGCGGAACCAGGGGTTTGACCGGATTCTTGTTTTGGCAGCGCAGGTTTCGTTTGCACTTGTTATCCTTTCAGTAGCCTTCCCGTTACTTGTCGATGCTTTACCTGTTGAGGGCAGGTTTTATACGCTGATCCTGATCGTGGCCCTGTTCTTTACTGTCTTACCCCTCTTTCTGAATCTGTTCGCGCTGAACAGCCTCAACTCGGCGACCATCGGCATTCTGATGTACCTGAACCCGCTGATCAATTTCACGGTAGCGTTTGTTGTATACGACGAAAAGATTTCGGCTCTCCAGCTCGTCGGTTACGTTATCATTTTGGGCGCATTGCTACTCTTCAACCTGAACAATCTGCGGAGGCTGCGCGCAAGCGTCGCCACGTCCGCTTCCTGAAAACATACGGCCGGTTGCGGTGATCAAATGCGAACAGCGTGATGTTCACATTTATGCATCGATGAACAGTGTCGTTGTGAATCCAATAATTTTTTCGTCCCTTCGTATTGGTACGTATATTGAGTTGTTGAGAAAACAATAATTGCTGCCGCTTACACGTTCTGATCCAATGCAAAAGCTCACTTCCTTCTTCTGGTACTGTTCGGGTGCTGACCCCGAGCTGTTAAAAAAATGTCCGACCGAATCCAGCAAATATGTTGGGATAGGCGCCACCGTATTCTTCACGGGAGTCTTCGCCGCCCTGGCAGCGGGTTATTCGCTCTACACGGTGTTCGATAACTACATCGCCGCGACGATTTTCGGAATCCTCTGGGGACTGATGATTTTCAACCTGGACCGCTTTATCGTTTCGAGCATGCGGAAAGAAAAAAAGGCCAGTCGTGAAATTCTCATGGCGACTCCACGGATCGTCCTGGCCATATTGATCTCCATCGTGATCGCAAAACCTCTTGAATTGAAGATATTTGATAAAGAGATTCAGCCAGAGCTCATTGTGATGGAACAACAGAAGTATGCGGTTCAGGAGTCTCATGTCAAAGCGCGCTTCGATGCTACGCAGGACAGCATCAGTGCGGAAATTCAACGCCTGAAATCGGAGATTGCCGCACAACAGTCCAAGCGCGATGAACTTGTCCGCATAGCACAGGAAGAGGCCGACGGAACAGGGGGAAGCAGACGACGGAATCTTGGCCCGATATACAAGGTGAAGAAAGCCGATGCCGACAATGCCGAGCGAGAACTCGTGGAAATTACCCGCAATAATTCCGCGCGCATATTCGAACTTCAAAAATCCTACGACCGGAACGAGGGCGCGATCCAACGCGAAATCAATTCGATCGAGAGAGCAAAGATGAACGGGCCGGCAGCGCGGATCGAGGCCCTCGACCGTCTGGCCAAGGAAAGTTCTGCCATCTGGTGGGCTCACTGGTTCATCGTGTTGTTGTTCATTGCCATCGAAACTTCCCCGGTATTTGTCAAGCTGATTTCCGGCAAAGGACCTTACGATAACCTGCTGCGGATCGCAGAACATAACTTCGAGGCTACCGAGATTGAAGAGCTTGCAAAAACCAACGCGGGCGCGAAAGAACGCAGTGCCACCCTGCCGCAGCACGAACGCGCTTACATTACCGAGGAACTTGATGCGTCCCTGAAGCGATCGTAAAGCGTCCCGCCTCTGGCTTCGCTTGCAGCGACAAAGTTTTTATCTTTGCCCGAAGGAATAACGTGACCGTTAAATGCATTTCCGGCAAAAGATCGTATCCGACGCACGCTGTAGCGGAGGAGGCACTCATTGAGTTATGGAACCGCAATGACTATCGTGCCGGGAATGCACCGCTCGACACGTACCATTGCGAGGACTGCGGAAATTACCACCTGACATCCCGCGGACCAATGAACGAAAGGTTGGCCCGGTATTTATCCACCCACGAATCGAAAATCAATAAAGAAGCCGCCAGATGGCTGGACAGATTCAGGAACAAACATTAATGTCATGCGCAAGATCAAAAAGGTTCACGATGCGTCCTATGCACCAATCGCCGACCTGGTGACCTATACGCCACTGCCATCCCGAACGCTAGATCAAATCGATCCGTTTCTCTTTCTCAATCATCACGGTTATCAGGAGTATCCTCCAAATAACACCGGATTGCCATTCGGGCCACATCCTCATCGCGGGATGGAGACAGTTACATTCATCGTCGAAGGAGATATCATGCACAAGGACTCGGCAGGCCACCAAAGCGTGATCCGTGCAGGAGGTGTGCAGTGGATGACGGCAGGCAAAGGTCTTGTCCACGCTGAGGTGTCATCGGATGAGTTTAAAAAGGAAGGGGGCAAGCTCGAGATCCTCCAGCTGTGGATCAACCTCCCGGCGAAGTCAAAAATGACGGAGCCGCGTTACATCGGTTTGCAGGAAACCGATATACCCAAGGTGGCCATGGATGAAGGCAGTGCGACGGTCCGCGTGATTTCAGGAAAGTGGGGCACTCAAAAAGGACCGGTCGAATCGCTGACCGGGGTGTCGATTTTCACAATTGAACTCAGAGCGGAAGGCAGGCTAACGCGGGAGGTCGCGGCGACCGAAAACGTATTCTTCTACATCGTTCGTGGCGCGGTTAATGTGAACGGCACGGAAGCAAAAAAGCGGCAGCTCGTTGAATTCGAGAACGCCGGAACGTCCATTCAAATAGCTGCCGCCGAGGAAAGCCTGATCATATTTTGTCACGCTGCGCCGCTGAACGAACCAGTCGTCGCCCGCGGCCCATTCGTCATGAATACCCAGGAAGAGATCCTCCAGGCTTATGAGGACTACAACGCCGGGAAATTCGGGCTATGGAACGAGTAGAGCTTCTTTCACTTCGCGCGTTTTCTTAGATCTTCTGCGGTAAATGAAATCAGCCTTCCCAATGCCTTTCCATCGCGCAGGGTGATCACACGGAAAGCGTCCGCTCCCGCCGGCACGACCAGTGCCTTGCCCTCATAGGCAGGCGAATATTTGTTCGGTATTGTGTTGTCAAAAGTATAATGTATCGCAAGACCTGGTATTTCAGCGGCGAGTTCGATGCTGATCGTCTCGTTGTCTTTTGATTTCTTTATTTTGATAATCGGGTCATACATGCTGGGGGCATAGTTGATGCCAGCGTGATCGAATCGCACGAAATGGTCTTCCACTTTTCCCACAAATGCTTCCCAGTTCTTTTTATATTTTGGCGACCATAATGATTCAGAAAGCGCAAATGCCCGGGGGTAGGTCATGTACTCAGCCTGATACGGGGTGGGTATCTGTTCAGTCCAAAGATTGCCCTGGCCACCAAGGATGTAAACGGAATCGACGCCGGGAGGAATCACTTCATGGTCATAAGTGTCTTTCAGGCGCGCGACGGCAT
>DASPNN010000232.1:0-4786 GCA_035626495.1 Chryseosolibacter sp. | reverse complement strand
CCACTTCCTGCCCACGGTGAAAGAGTTGCAGCTTCGCGGGCTCCGATACATTGAGACCCGCCTGCACGAGCGACGAAAATGACACTTTGTAAAGACCATCTTTTGCCACCGGAATCTTCACAAATTGCTGGTCGTGATTGATCCATTCGTTTCCGAATTGTGCGAGCGAGCGACTGGAAAACAGAAGGAGAAAAAGACAAATGGCCGGTACCCTGATCATCAAATCGTTAAAGGTATGAACGGATTTTCATTGGACAAATGTAGATACCAGTTCCCGGCAGTTGGTAATTAAGATGCGACGAAAAGTACGTGTGTCAATCTCCGGTCAGATCCATCGAAAAGGCAAGGGCTCTTACAGGTTCGTAAAATTCGTCCATAAGTGTTCAGTTTTAGCTTTTGAAGTATCCATTTTTGAACAAATTTGCCGCCGGTTAGGCACCTTGATTCGAGTGGGCTAAAAAAATCGGTTTTGCAACATATTGTAAGTCAGCATGTTAAAAATTAAATTTCATAATATCCAGAAAGTACTTGGTCATGCATAGTACTTGCTTCGTAAAAACTCACATAGAGTTAACACGGAAATATGAATCTGGAAAATACGCAAGTGCAAATGAGAAAGGGAATCCTGGAGTACTGCATTCTTCATATCATTTCCCGTGGCGAAGTTTACGCGTCTGACATGTTGGATGAATTGACCGCTGCCCGGATGATTGTAGTTGAAGGTACTTTATACCCGCTGCTGACCCGTCTGAAGAACGCAGGCCTGTTAGAATACAAATGGATCGAATCGAAATCGGGTCCGCCGAGAAAATATTATAAACTTACCGACAAAGGGAGCAAGTTTCTCGAAAAGCTCACCGAAACGTGGGATGAACTTGTTCATTCAACTCAAATGATAACCTCAAAAGCAAACACCCAATTCAAAGACACGCTCGAATCATTATGAAAAAGAATATCAGCATCAATATCAGCGGAATCATATTTCACATTGAGGAGGACGGCTACGAAACGCTCAAGAAATACCTTGATTCAATCAACAAATATTTTTCAACATTCGAGGACAGCAGTGAAATCCTGGCCGACATCGAAAGCAGGATCGCCGAAATATTTCTCTCGAAGCTGAACGAAGAAAAGCAGGTGATCACCAGCGAGGACGTGAGTTCCCTGGTACTCACAATGGGTAGCGTCAGCGACTTTAAAGCTGCAGAAGACGCCGGGCAGCGGGAGCCTGAACAGGCATACAGTGGCACTGAACCCGGGCCGGAAGCTTCCACATCCGGAAAATACACACCACCGAGACAACTGATGCGTGACCAGAAGCGCAAGATCTTGGGTGGCGTATGCGCCGGGCTTGCCAATTACTTCAATGTCGATGCTTTGTGGATTCGCCTGCTGTTTGCAATCCTGACTTTTGCATATGGCTTCACCTTGTTGGTGTACATTGTCATGTGGGCGTTGGTTCCCGGATCTTACGACCTTGACGAGCCGATCGTGAGCAAGAAAATGTACCGAGATCCGGAGAGAAAGATCATTGGCGGTGTAGCCGGCGGAGTTGCGGCCTACCTTGGCATCGATATCATCGCATCACGTTTACTCTTCATCATTTTTACCATAGCCGGAGGGTTGGGATTGTTTATCTACATCGTCCTCTGGATCATTCTGCCGGAGGCCAGAACATTAACCGATAAAATGCAAATGCAGGGTGAACCGGTCACACTCTCAAACATTGAATCGACGCTAAAAAAAAGCCAGTCTGAAAAGCCGGCGCAGGAAGAAAGCACATTAACCAAAGTCATCCTCTTTCCCTTCCGGTTACTCGGCATGATCCTCACCGCGCTCGGCCGCGTGCTGAGCCCCCTGATGGAAGTGATCCGGGTAGGCATCGGTGTTATCATCGTATTGACAGGCATGGCTATGCTCTTTGCCCTGGTTGTAACTGCCGGTGTACTGATCGGTATCTTGTCGGCGGGATCGTTTACTCCATGGATGTCGGAACTGAATGAAACAAGTTTTCCGGTTGACGCATTTCTCCGCGCCTTTCCAAGTTGGACAGCCGTCGCAGCATTCTTTGCCACCGTGGTTCCTACAGTCTTTTTGATCTTGCTTGGCATCTCGGTAATCGCAAAACGCGTAGTGATCAACGCCGCGACCGGGTGGACTTTGTTTGTGCTGTTCTTTGTCAGCTGCACACTGCTCGCGGTCGGCATTCCGAAGATCGCCATGGCGTTCCGGGAAGATGCGGAATACCGGGTTGAGAACGTCTATCGCATCGAGGCCAAAAGAGCCGTCTTCCGTCTGAATGAAACCGGCATGGACGATTATGATGTGGTAGACCTCGAGTTAAAAGGGCATTCCGGGAAAGACTTCAGGCTCGTTCAAACCTTCGAAGCTCAAGGCAGCAGTCGTGCTAAAGCAATCGAAAACGCCAAAATGGTCGACTACAACGTCGATGTGCGAGATTCTGTTTTGACCTTCGACACCAACCTCCGTTTCAAAGAAGACGCCGTGTTCCGCGCGCAACGGCTGCACATGACCTTATTCATTCCCTATAATTTCCCGTTCACCATGGATGAAGCCTTCAGCAGGTTTATCCAGAACCACGTCGACTTCCGCCAAATGGATGGCAACACCTGGCAGATTACCGAAGATGGTCTGAAGTGCGTGTCTTGCCCGGTTAGCGAGGACGATGCAACCGACGATCTCGTCGACTTCGACGAGATCGAAATCCGGGGTAAGTTCGATGTGAGGATCATTCCTTCACCGGAGTATTCGGTTGTTGTGAGGGGAACGCAGGTCTCTAAAGAACGTTACAGCATCCATCGCGCCGGCGAAACGCTTGTGATTGATTACGAAGGCAAGAAAGAAATCGATTGGAAGGTGCGGGACCTGAACATTGAAGAAGTGGAAATCCTTATATATATGCCGCGGATTGAAAAGATCGAAGCCATCGGAGTTGGATCGGTCCGGTTAGACGATTTCACGACCGATGACCTGGAAATCGACCTTCGAGGGCCGGTCAAGTTAAGGGGCGAGATAACTGCCCAGAATCTGAATATCACCCTGACCGGCGCGGCTGAAGCGGAGCTCTCGGGCGACACGCAAAACATGAATGCCCGGCTTGAGCTGGCCTCGAAACTCCGGGCGTATAACCTGCGCGCGGCCGATGCATTTGTGGAAACTTCGGGAGGCTCAAGTGCAAAGGTATATGTAACACAAACACTGGAAATGGAGCGCGGCATTGCCAGCGACATAGACTACCGCGGCAAACCAAATTCTGTGATCAGGCGTGATTAACCAAAAAACCCAATACAATGATTTTCATTTTACTCTTCTTCCTGATGTGCCTCCTCATGCTCGTGTTTTAGCTGGTAGGATTTTTGAGAATCACCTGATACCTTCAAAGAAATTTTCGATGTTCCGGGTGATTCTCTCATTATTTCTTCTTTTGCATGCTCCATACCTGTGGAGCCAGAAACAGGGTATTTGCGGAAACGTTGTCTGGGAGGAGGGCAACCGCATGCCAGGGCCGCAGTCCAAAACAACTACGCCGAAAAAAATCCAGCGGGAGCTCTATTTTTACGAGCCTGTTTCGCGCCAGGAGGCGACCATGAGGGATGGCCTGTACACCGAAATCCGCGCTGTGCTTGTGAAAACAATTTCGACCGGCCCCGATGGAACCTTCAAAGTCGATTTGCCACCCGGTGAATACTCGCTTTTTTCAAAGGAGGACGAAGGGTTCTTCGCAAATATCTATGATGCCAGCGGCCGGATCAATGTGGTGGAAGTCAAAGCCGGAAAGTTCACGGAAGTCAGCTTCCGGGTGAATTATAAGGCTTTTTACTGAAAATTTTGCCGCCCACGCAACCCTTGCCGGTGTTTGGGCATCTTACCTGCAGATCTTAAATGGAATTCAAAATTTACCGGGCAAAGGAAGATGAACTGATCGACGGTTGCCTGCGCCGCGACCGCGCGGCTCAGCAGCAACTGTATGATCTTTATTCGTCTAAGATGTACGCTGTCTGCTACCGGTATGTCCGGGATGCCATGGAGGCCGAAGATATTCTTGTAACTGCTTTTGCGAAAATATTCGAACGGATTTCCCAATTCAAACGAGAAGGCAGCTTCGAAGGATGGATCCGCCGGATCATGGTGAATGAGGCGCTTACACATTTACGCAAGGCGCGAATGATGTACCTGGAAACGGAAATCGAAGAAGCTGACCGGCAGCCGGATTATGACAAGATCAACGACCATCTCGAAGCTGAGGATTTGCTCCAGATGATAGAGCAGCTGCCCGCGGGCTATCGGGTGGTGTTTAACATGTACGCGATTGACGGCTATTCACATAAAGAAATAGCAGAACACCTGGGAATCAGTGAAAACACGTCGAAGTCGCAACTGAGTCGCGCACGTACTTTTCTGCAGAAGCTGCTTGCCCGTTACGAGTGGTCCTACAATCCAAAAATCAGCAACGATGAGACAACCGGATAAATTATTTCGCGAAAAATTCGAACATTACCGCAAGCCTGCACCGGCTGCGGCCTGGAGCCGGATCGAAGGTGAACTCGATAAAAAAAACGGTAAACCATTTTGGCTGAAGGTCGCCGCCGCCGTAACAATATTGGCATCGGCTGGAGCGATCGCATGGCTGTCCGAATTCGCCCCCGCTGATCCTCGGACCGCCGCTACAAGTCAACAAATTCAAACACAGGATAAGCCTTCTGACAGCGGGCGGGTTTCTATAAAACTGTCAGGTGAAAAAACTCCGGACGAAAACATCTCCACG
>DASPNN010000231.1:0-3151 GCA_035626495.1 Chryseosolibacter sp. | reverse complement strand
ATAAATCTCAGGCTCATAATAATTACTATTTTCGGACCGCCATGAAAGGTGCTCGTGTGCTTTGACACACATGATCGCCCTTTGGTGACTGCAACCCATCGTACATTATGAGAAACCGTTTCTTTTGCCTGTCAGTTTTTTTTGTCATTGTCCTTTCGGCTTCTGCACAGAACGTTCAGCCGCCCTTTCTCACCTATCGGAACAATCACTGGGTTGACTCCGTGTTCAATTCATTGACTACGGATGAACGAATTGCACAACTCATTGTAGCCGCGGCCTTTTCCAACCGGGGGCCGGAGCACGCCGACGAGATACGCAAGCTTATAACCGAGCAGAAGATCGGCGGATTGATATTTTTGCAGGGAGGGCCCGTGAGGGAAGCGGCGCTCATCAATGATTACCAAGCCATTTCAAAAGTACCGTTGCTGATTGCGATGGACGCAGAGTGGGGCCTGGGGATGCGACTCGACAGCACCATCAGCTTTCCTTACCAAATGACGCTTGGTGCCATCCGCGACAATGCGCTGATCTATCAAATGGGGGTTGATGTAGCGCGGCAGATGAAGCGTGCCGGCATACACACCAACTTCGCTCCGGTAATGGACGTAAATAACAACCCCGCCAACCCTGTGATCAATTTCCGTTCGTTCGGAGAAAACAAACTGAACGTAACGCAGAAAGGAATCGCTTACATGAAGGGGATGCAGGATAACAACATACTTACAACGGCAAAACATTTTCCCGGACACGGTGACACCGGCACAGACTCGCACTACGCTCTGCCTGTGATCAATCATCCCCGTGAACGCCTTGATTCCCTCGAGCTTTACCCGTTCCGCGAGATCATTCGAGCAGGGGTCGGTGGCATCATGGTTGCTCACCTCAACATTCCCGCGTTGGATACGTCAAAATCGCCCTCAACGCTTTCGCGGAAAATTATTACCGACTTGCTTAAAAAAGAACTTGGATTTGAGGGAGTAGTGGTAACCGATGCGATGAACATGAAAGGCGTTACCGCCAGCAATCCCCCAGGCGTTGTTGACAAGGACGCGATCCTGGCGGGCAATGATGTGCTGGAGTTCACTGAGAATGTTCCCCGTGCTATTGAAGAGATCCGCAAGGCGATCCGTCAGGGCCTGATCACGCAAAAGGAAATTGATGATCGTTGCCGCAAGATGCTGGCCGTAAAGTATTGGGTTGGTTTGAATAAATTCAAACCAATATTGCTAAAGGGTATGAATAAAGATCTCAACACACCGGAAGCAAAGCTACTGAACCGAAAACTTACAGAAGCCTCGCTCACGGTGCTGAATAACGGTGGAGATGTGGTGCCTTTGCAAAGACTGGATACCCTTCGTATTGCTTCCGTTGCCTTCGGTGTTGAAAAAGAAACTGTGTTCCAGAGAACATTGAGCCTGTATACCGAAGTGAAACATTTCATTCTGCCAAAGACGGCCACCTCGAAGCAGGTGAACATTGTAAAGGAGCAGCTGAAAGATTACAATCTCGTCATCGGTTCGGTACATGACGATGCTGGTCGCCCGTGGAACCGGCTGACGTTGCCCGATACCATTTTAACATTTGTCAGCGAGCTTGCTGCGAAGCCGAATGTGATCTTTTCTGTTTTTAAAAATCCTTATGTTCTCGATAAAATAAAAGATATAGAAAAGGCCCGCGCCCTCATCATGACGTATCAGGACAACAGCAATGCCGAAGAGCTTACCGCGCAGCTCATCTTCGGTGGGATAGGGGCCAGCGGACAACTGCCTGTGACCATTGGCAGTAAGTACGGCGCCGGGCATGGACTGGAAGTGAAGGGCGGCATTCGTTTCAAATACACACTTCCTGAAGATGCGGGGATGAGTTCAGACATCCTCTATCGCAAAGTGGACTCGCTGGTAAATCAAGCGCTCCTTGTTAAAGCCATTCCGGGATGTCAGGTGCTGATCGCGAAAGATAGAAAAATTGTGATGCACAAGGCGTATGGGTTACAGGATCATAGTGATACGATAAAAGTGAAGCTTACAGACCTGTACGATCTGGCTTCCGTCACTAAGATTTCTACCGGTCTTCCGTCGCTGATGAAACTCTACGACGAGAAGAAATTTGATGTCGATAAGCCACTTGGCTTTTATTTAAAGGATTTCAAACGGTCAAACAAAGGTGACATCTCGATGCGCGACATTCTGACTCACCAGGCACGGTTCGCGCCGTGGATCCCCTTCTGGAAGAATACGATTCGCAAAAACGGCAGCTACCGGTGGCGCACCATAAAGAGTGACTCGTCCAGCCGATATCCGATCAAACTGAAGGACGATATGTTCCTTCATCGCAAGTATCCGGACAAGATTGTCAAAGCCATCCGGAAATCACCGTTAAGTAAGGAGAAGAAATATGTTTACTCGGACTTCTTTTTCATTCTCGCACCACGGGTAGTTGAAAGCATGATCGACGAAGATTTTACGTCATACCTTCAGAAAAATTTCTATTCTCCTCTTGGGGCATCTTCGGTTATGTATAACCCGAACCGGAAGTATCCAAAGAATGCTATCGTGCCTACCGAACATGATTTCGGTTTCAGACGGGAAGCCATTCATGGTACTGTACATGACGAAGGCGCGATCATGATGGGTGGTGTTTCCGGGCATGCAGGCTTATTCGCCAATGCCAACGACCTTGCCAAGCTGATGCAGATGTACCTCGACAGAGGTGAGTATGGGGGACAGCGATACATCTCGGCTGAAACGATGACCGAGTTTTCACGGACACAATTTCCCGACAATAATAACAGGAGAGCACTTGGATTCGACAAACCTAACCTGGTTTACAGCGGCGTGAACAATAACACCGCCAAAGATGCCAGCGCTGAAAGCTTTGGTCACACTGGTTTCACAGGAACTTTCGCCTGGATGGACCCGAAGAGCGGCTTGCTCTATATTTTCCTTTCCAACAGGGTGAATCCAACACGTAACAACACCCGATTGTACCAGCTTAATACACGTACAGCAATTCAGCAGGCAATGTACGATGCTTTGAAAAAATGATATAATGAAACGCATTTCGATTCTTATAGTTCTTTTATTGATTTGCAACCTGTATTGCAGCGCGCAGAAGAAGTCCAGGACGAAGGTGATCGCACACCGAGGGGCAT
>DASPNN010000230.1:0-8613 GCA_035626495.1 Chryseosolibacter sp. | reverse complement strand
CACCATTGCTTTACCGTTTTTGTCGAAGTAGTACGTTTTTACTTCGCTGCCGTCGCGGATCTCAACGAGGAACTCATTGGTGGTGCGATTGCGGTAAATGGTAGACTTCTCCCAGCCCTTGTACTGCTCGTCGGAGAGCGTTGCACGCAGCATGGGCGGAACTTCGCTGACAGTGATCATCACCTTGTCCTGGGGGGCCCATTCCTCGTAAACGCCACTGGTGCCTTTTGTCTTGGCTCCTGTCGGAATTTTCTCCTCAGTGCTACTGTATCCCGAACGTCCGCCGTCGCTGTCGTCCAGCGGATCTTCGTTATCTTCATCGTCCTTACGGTACTGGTCATTATCTTCACCGGTGCCGTATGTTCTCGTCTTACCTTCGCTATCGAAATAGTAAGTATTGGTTGTGCTTCCGTCCCTGATTTCCACCATATAATCATTGGTGGTGCGGTTCCGGTAGATGGTCGAGTTTTCCCAGCCCTTATAACGGTCATCACCTGACAACGTCAGACGCAGCCCGGAAGGAACTTCGCCGGCGGTGACCACGACCCGGTCTTCCGTTCTCCATTGAATCGACGGCTGATCAGTCTGAACCGGTCCCATTGTTTCGGAACGATACTGGTCGCTGGTGGTACCCATCGCAGTTTTCGCATTCCCAGACTGGTCGAAATAATAAGCGCGCGTCGTAGTGCCATCGTTGATTTCGATCATGTATTCGTTGGTCGACTTGTTTCGGTATACCTTGGATTTTTCCCAGCCAACATACTTCGGGTCACCGAGGGTGATAAGCATTGCCGAGGGCAGCTTGCTTGTCGAAATGAGGATTTTGTCTTCCGACCGCCACTGCGGATCCTGAGATGCGGACTGGTCAATATCATTATGCTGATACTGCGTGTCACCACTCATTTGCTGATCCTGCGTGGAAGGGTCTTGCTGGTCACTCGACTGTTGCTGGTTTAGATCCATGTCATTGTCTTCGGGGAGCTTCGTATCGTCCATCGCCCGACCTTGCTTATCGAAGTAGAAGGTTCTCACCTCGCCGTTATCCTGGATGACCAGCATGTAGTCTTCGGAAGTCTTATGTCTGTAGATTGTTGCGTTTTCCCAGCCACGATACTGATCGCTTTCCAGCGTCTTCAAAAGATCCTGCGGAAGCTCATCCCGTGTGATGGAAAGGCGATCCTCATCGCGCCAGGATTGCCCCTGCGTCCCGGAGCGCCCTTCAAGAGTTTGCGTTTCACCTTGCGTGCCCGACTCGGTCCTGTATTCGGAACTCGGTTGATCAGTCCGGGTCGTGTCGCTTCGTTCCTGTGCGTTTACTGCTGCCAGTGCAATGAGCAGCGAGCCGGCAACAGTTAATAATATTTTCTTCATAACATTTCTTGTATTTAGCGTTGAACATATTTGGCGGATAATACAAGAAAGAAATTATGCCCATTTGACGGGCGCTGGGTACTTCTCGCGCCAGAACATTGTATGCGCGGGTAAGATGAAGCTGCTTAGAAATCCGGCTGCGAAAAAAAAAGTTCAGCGCGAAAATGTGGTATCTTTTAGAAGACAGCGGCACTAGCGGGCGCTCGCGTGGTCGCTCTTGTGTGTATAGCCACGCGCGGTCTTGCGCAGATAGTGCTTCCGGAAAAATACCCATCTGTAATGTCCGTCGACGAAGTGGTACTTACCATTGCGATAGACATAGTATTCCGGGACATAGATCTTGCGCGGACCTCTCGGGCCGCTGACAAATTCCTCCGTGTTGTTTTTTCGCAACATTTTTTCGGTGCTGTTGCACCCGGTCAGGGCGGCTGAAACAATGATCACCGCCACTACCAATTTCCATGTTTGTTGTATAAAGCCGCGCATTAGACTTGAAGTTTGGGAAGTATTTTAAAATCTTATGCCTGCTTGGAAGATATAACCGGGTTCAAAAAAAAATCGCTGGTTAGTAAACATTTCGCTAACTTTAATAGCCCCTTTAGTCTGTATGTTGCTTTTATCATTTGTTTTTGCCCTTTTCACTCAGCACCGTCCTATTGAAAAGGATTCATTATTAGTCGATTTGACCGGCAAATCTGATTCGATTGTTGCCCAACATTATATCGAGGTCGCCAAGGCTAATTTCTTTCAACCAGCTGTGGCGGACTCATTAGGAAGGATCGCTTTTGTTGCAGCCGCTAAAAGCGGCATTCCTAATATTCGCGGTGAAGCCGCATTCATCATATGCTTTGCAAATCTGAATATCAATTTCAGGCTTGCTGAAAAATGGTCCGATACGGCCACATACTATTTCGAAAAAGCCGGCAACTATCGCTGGGCTGGATTTGTGACCCGAAATATGGCCTTAAGGGCCAATAATATCAATGAGTTTCAGTCAGGCTTAAGATACCTTCAACGATCGACGCAGTATTTCGAACAGGCCGCCGATACTTTGATGCTTGTTCATAATCTGGCGAGTATCTCGTTGTTGTACCACAACTACCTGAGCGATTATAAGGTAGGCCTGCAGTACGGTCTGAACGCGCTGAAGGTCCTTGAGGGCATGAAAAAGACAACACCGAATGTACGGTGGACTGTCATGAACGCGATCGCAATTAATTATGACGACCTTGGCCAGCAGGACAAAGCTTTGGAGTATCATATCAAAAATGTGTCAAACGCTGTTGACGACGACGATCTCGCAACCACCTATAATAACATTGGCAACAGCTACAAAAAGAAAAAAGACTTTCTCAAAGCAGAATCGTATTTCATGCAATCGCTGAAGCTTACCCGTCGTGTGCCCACCGACCAGGATTACGAGCTCGCAACCGTGTTCAACAACCTCTCTCAGGTAAGCTGGGAGCTGCGACGGCCGCGTGCCGCCAAAATGTATCGCGATTCGGCGCTGTACTACTCTCACAAAAGCAACAACCTCGAAAAATTACTGGATACGTATTATGAGGCATATGCGATGTGCGCCAAGAATAACGATTTCGAGAACGCGGCCGCATTCTTAAAAACATATATTGTCATCAAGGATTCGGCGATGAGCTCCGAAAAGACCCGGACAATTTATGAGCTCCAAGCCAAGTATGAATCCGAAAAAAAAGAACAAGAGATCGCGTTGCTGCGGTCGCAGTCGATGTTGAAGGACCTGCAGCTCGCCCAATCGAGAAATCTGGTCTTTATTATCATTTCGACGGTGGTGTTTTCAGCCGCATTGATATTTTTGGTTTATAAACGGTCGAAATACAAGCAGCGCCTGGCCCGGGCCTGGGAAACGGAGGAACTCCAACGCCAACGGTTCCGCGCGGTCATGGAAGCGGAGGAGAATGAGCGCTCAAGGGTGGCTAAAGACCTGCACGACGGTATCGGTCAGTTGTTGTCGATCGTAAAGCTGAGTCTTTCAGCCATTGAAGTGAAGGAAGATGAACCATCAAGGTTGTTGAACAATTCCATGCAGCTGATTGATGAGGCCGCGAAGGAGGTACGCCTGATTTCGCACAATATGATGCCGGCCGCATTGACGGAGATCGGACTGGACGCAGCCCTGCGCGACCTGTTTTTCAAGATCAACCAGTCCCGGCTGCTCAACGTCGAGCTGGCAGGGAGCGGCCTCCAAGAGAGACTTTCCCCATCGGTTGAAATCGCAGTGTACCGGGTCGTGCAGGAAGTTGTAAACAACATGATCAAGCACTCTAAAGCAGACAGGATCCAGGTATTTCTCGAGCGCAATGGCTCGACACTCCGCCTGTCGATCTCCGACAACGGCATCGGTTTCGAAAAAGAACTGATCGCTAAAAGCAAAGGGATTGGCTGGAAAAACATCCTCTCAAGGATCTCGATGCTCAACGGCCACATCGAAGTAGATACCCAACCAGGCTCGGGAACCAACATCAACATCCAATTCGCCCTCTGATGGAAAATAAGTTTACAATCCTCCTCACCGATGATCACCGTCTGTTTGCCGAGGGTTTGATTTATATTCTGCAGAAAAATCTGCCGCATGCCGACATATCCGTGGCGGATTCGGGTGAAGAGGCGTGGTCGCGCATCGAAGCCAATGGCAAGCCTGACCTCCTGATCACCGACCTTTCCATGCCCCGGATGAACGGGATCGAGCTGACCATGAAAGTTAAGGAGCGTTTCCCGGAGATTAAAGTACTGGTGCTCACCATGCATGCCGATACGGAGATGATCCAGTCTATCCTTAAAGCCGAAGCAGAAGGTTACGTTTTAAAGAATTCCACTGCGCGAGATATCATTACCGCCATTCAGGACATCATGAACGGGTCGACCCACTACGGGCGTGAAGTCCTTGCCAGTATGATTCAGAAGATCCATGTTGAGAACAAGAAACTCGAAGTGCGGAAAACGCTTACCGAGCGGGAACTTGAGGTTCTCAAACTGATCGTCGAGGAGTATTCGAGTGATGAAATCGCTGAAAAGCTCTTTATCGGCAAACGGACGGTCGACACCCACCGGGCCAACATCCTGGAGAAAACAGGCTGTAAAAATCTGATCAGTCTTATCAAATACGCCATCCGGCATCAATTAGTGTCAATTTGACACCTCCGTATCAGTACGGATATAAAAACAGCGCTAACACGGATTTACTTCCCCTGAAATATTTCGTCTATTTGGTGCACAGAAATCCATTAACCGATGGTAAAAGTGCTAAAGAAAAGGCTCATTGCGATATTTGACAAGGTATCGATCCAGGTGACTGAATGGATGAAAGGAGGGAAACCGGATCCAGGGTACCCGTCGCGCGTGATGCCAGTTTGTTATCGAAAACCCCGTTGGCTTTAGTCTTTTTCATGGGTTATTGTCTCCGGCTTGCCCGGTCACTCGGGCAACCGGAGATTTTTGACAAGGAAACCTCACAGCTATGTTACTTTCCAAAATGATTAAGATCCCCGACAGCCACTCGCTGCTGCACTCATCGATGGGTGACAAGCTCAAGGAAGTTGTGGAATCCCAGCTGGCGAAAGATCTGGGTAACTACAAGGTTTTGAAACAATCTTTAAGTTTCGACTGGTCCCAAAGCTACGGGAGCGGAAGAAACGCGACTTTCATGGATGGCACCATCCAAAACTTTTCCAGGATCATCGTATTTGATGACGGCGGAAACCTGGTTGCGGACGGATGTATGGACTTTATTTGCAACCGGATATTCTGCATCGCATACTGGGACCTCGTCACGACGTGGCGCGATGGTCACATTCTGTGCGAAAAAAAGGAACAAGGCATTCCCTTTCATATCTGGAAACAACTGCCGGCGGCGATGATGGCCAAGTACATGCCCAAAAAGGCCGACGTATTGCGGTAATCAGTCGTCCTTGACTGGCGTATTCGGATTCAGCGGATTTCCAAAGCGGTCGAACCTGAACGTTTTCAGCGAGTCCCCACTGCGAATATCGATGGAATATTCGAACGTCTTGCCATTTTGAAAAATAGTCGAATTCTCCCATCCCCGGTATTCGGGTCCCATCAATGTCTTCTTCAATCCCGACGGAACGGCATCCATGCGTATTTGAATCAATGGATCGGTACTCCGATAATTATCCGAAGGTGGAATCTGCTGCTGCGTACTCGAAGGAGGCGACGGGTCCGGCCGGCGGTGTGGTAGATGATGCGACGTGTCCACGCGCATCGAATCCTGCGCGTTCGCGCCCAGGACAAAACTTGCAGCAATTGCGACGAGTATCATGTGCTTTCTCATAGCGATCGGATTTTTGGCCAGGGAAAAGAAACCGTGCCAGGAAACCGGCGGCATAGACCTGCAAACCGAAATGCTGCCCATGCGGCGGGAGGATCAGGAAAGTCACCCCCAGGTCGCGTTCAGAGAACTGCATTAATCGGTCCGTCGTGATCGCTCAATCTTCCTACACTACAGAGACCGATAACGGCAGTGGGTGGAAGACCAGCTTTTCAAAATATCAAGTGACGAAATTTCCGTCATGAGAAACGCGGCTACTTCTTCTTTTTGCCGGATTTAAAGCTGTTGTCGATGAGTTCGGCCTCATACAACAGTGCCCGAATCTGGTCATCGTTGATTTCTTTCACTTCCCGGAAATACATGCAGTACACCTGCTTACGGCCTTCCGCCAACAGTGCGCCTTCGTCGTTTGCAAACAGGTTGCCCTGGCAAAAACCGAGCGTCACGCCTTTGCTCTTGTTGGCTTCGGACTTTTCCCCCCATGAGATGGACGGGGGCCAGATGAAACATATCATCCGGTTCCGGCGGTAGAAGGGAACTCCATAGGAGTTTTTTTCCTCGGCTAAAGGAAGACATTCCAGCACCAGGGCGCGCAGGCGTTTGACGATAACCTGCTCCGTTTTGGGAAGACTCATGACAATTTCATCGACCGTACGGCTGCTGTCGCACATCATAAACAGGCTTTTTGTTTGAATAAAAATAAAGTACGCTTATGACAAGGGTATGTCAGCAGAGCATAAAATTATCACCTGGTCCGAATTGTGAAACCACGTCAGTGGGCCACACTCCAGCGAACGACCTTTGGCAGGTCCCCTGAAGATCCCGATCTTGCGTCATTGATCCTGATCATTTTTTCGTTTTTGAAGTCCGGCAGCATACCATCCCGGAAAACAAAGTCGGCTAATCGACATCCGGACGACTTCTACAATTTCGAACTTCATTCAGTTGATCCGTGGCAGCGGTGTTCCGGTGATCCCCGTTAACTGGATATTTTCACGTCAGCAGGAAGTTCGGCAGAGCAGTATAATTTCTCAAGGAATTCCGCCATGTCTTCCTCCTGGCTGATACCCAGTCTTTTTCTTAATCTATACCTCGCTGTTTCAATTCCTCGCACCGACAAATTCAGGATCGATGCAATTTCTTTGTTCGTGAGGTTCATCTTGACAAAAGCACAAAGCTGTAGCTCTTTCGGTGAAAGGTCGGGAAAGTTTGACCGAAGCTGCGCAAAAAAATGGTGATGGACACGTTCAAAGTTTGCCTCGAATACCCGCAGGTGCTCTTCGCTTTGAAGGTTGCCGGTGATCTTCTTTTGAATATCCCTCAGCGTTTGGCGGGCCTGATCGTTCTTGATGGCTTCCCGCAGAGAATTCAGCTGCTCGAAGATCTCTGACAAAAACTCCCGCTTTCTGACCAGTAGCATTGTATAATTGGCCAGCTCCTTACTTTTGAAAATCACATCTTCCTCCAGCTGAACTTTATCGCGCTGAATCTCCTCCTTCTCACGTTTCAATTTCATCCGGTCCAATTCGAGCTGTAACAAACGCCGTTTCTCTTCCTCCTCGTTTCGTGTTTTCAGCCTGACGGATTCAATTCTCCGCTGAATGATTCGCGCCCCGATGATCATGACGCCGAGGGCCAATAAGGCGTAGACCGATGAGGCGAATGGGGTCTTATACCACTGAGGAACGATTTCAAACGGATAGGAAGCCTCCGCCGCTGTTTCTCCAAACATACTTCTCGCGCGGACTCGGAATGTATAAACTCCTGGTGGCAGCAGGGAATATTCTGCAAACGGCTCGTCCTGCCAGGGTGACCATTCTGAACTGATGCCGTCAACGCGAAAACTGTATTGCGTGTTGATCTTGTCATCAAAATCGGGAACGGCAAAATCAAAACGGACACCCCGGGTGGTGTGGGGAAAAATTTGCCGGCGTGCTGCGGTAACAACACATTGCTCTTCAAGGGAATCCTGTTTGTAATGCACAGAGGTAATCAATGTTTGCGCATTGGAACGCGATGCGGTATACTGAAGATCGAATGCGTACAATCCATCGCGCGTACCGACCAGGACATTATTTTCGCTTACAGGTTCGATACACTCCATACTTTCGTTCATAGAACCCTTGAGTTGGAGGAAGAGGCCTTTCACCAGCTGAGGCTGCACATCGTGCGCGTTGAAATAGCCGACCTCATCGTTCTGGACGAACCAGGTTTTGTCGCCAAACTCCTGCAATTGGCGCACATTGCTTCGCGTCCCAAACAGCGTAGTCAGCGGGGCGAAAATCTCAAACTTGTTTTCTTTTTCGTTATACCGGAACACCCCCTGGTTCGTGGTGAAGACGATTTCATTTTTCCAACGGCGGACGTTGATGTTGAACGGAGATGGCAGACCATTACCATCCTTAAAATGCTCGAAGCTGACTATCCGTGCCAGCTGCTGATCGACCCTGACACGAAAGACCCCTTTATAACCATGGCAGATCCAGAACAGACCGGGCTCCTCGCCTTGTATCAGGTCGCGACTTGACTCATTAAAACCGGCAACACGCTCTCCGATTTGGAATCCCCGCAAGGGGTCGTGATGCATGGGAAACAATCCATCGTACGTACAGACCAGGAAATGTCCCGGACGTTCGTCGATGCCCGCAACCTTCCAGATCCCTTTCGGTCCGTTAAGTCTTTTCCATGCGCCAGCCTCGCGAACAAAAACCCCACGATCATGGCTGCAGAGAATTTTCCCTTCAAAGGTCTGCAGCGACCATGCCTGGCCCTCCAGCCCGTTCACTTTGCTAAAATTCGCTTTCGGCAGCTGACCATCCGGATTCAAAGGTGCAGTAAAGACCCCCTGGTTGGTTGCCACAAACACTTCAGTTTCATAAAAGAGAACATCGAAGATCGATGCGTTGTCAAGCAGCAAC
>DASPNN010000229.1:0-3957 GCA_035626495.1 Chryseosolibacter sp. | reverse complement strand
AGGTAATTGGCCGACTCTTGCATGATACCATCGTCCCGGGCGAATATCGCCACCAACACCAACTGGGAGTTCGGCGCTTCCTGCAAACAGGGGAAAGCACGGTGATGAACAGGACCATCGAGGTACCGGCGCTGCGCCGTGATGGGACGATGATCTCTATTGAGCTTACGATCTCGTCGGTAAAGGTTGGGCCGGACTATATTTTCATTTCGTTTCTTCGCGACATCACGGACCGTAAGCGAGCAGATGAGCAGTTGTCTCGTTTGAATGAAACACTTGAGCAGCGGGTAGCAGAACGAACGGCTGCCGTACATGAAAGTGAAAGCAAATACCGTCAACTGTTTGAACGCAACCCGATCCCCTTGATGATTTTCGAATTGGAGGGATTTCGTTTTATCGATGTCAATGAGGCTGCGGTCATTCATTACGGCTATTCCCGCGAGGAATTCCTGCGGATGACGGCTGTAGATATCCGGCCGGCGGAGGAAAAGGAGCGGTTCATAAACCTCGACCGGAACACCGGAAGCGGCATGCGCCGCACCGGAGTTTGGAAACATATTAAGAAGGATGGCTCCGTCATTTATTCAGAAGTTACAGCTTACAATGTTGTTTGTGAAGGAAAGCCGGCGCGGCTTTCACTGGCAGTCGATGTGACGGAAAAGATCAAAGTTGAACAGGCTTTGCGATCCTCCGAGGCGAAGTTTCGAAAGATCTTCAATTCTCGCTTGATCGGTTTTGTATTCTGGGATGCGGAAGGGCGGATCACGGAGGCCAACGACTTTTTCCTTGAACAGGTCGGTTATACCAGGTCAGAGCTCGAAGAAGGCCGGGTCCGGTGGACTGAACTGACACCGCCCGAATACTTGCAGCGTGATTATGCTGCGATCGAACAGATTGCGCAGAAAGGTTATTGCGACCCGTTCGAAAAAGAATATATCCGTAAGGATGGTACCCGGTTTCCGGTCCTCGTTGGCGGAACATCGCTGGAAGGGGTAGCGAACGCCGGTGTTGCCTACATGATGGACATGAGCGAGCGCAAGAAAATGCAGCAGGAAATTGTTGAATTTAACAAAGAACTTGAGCAGCGGGTTGCCGAAAGAACCGAGGAACTGCAGCAGGCAAACCAGGAGCTTGAATCATTTTCATACTCTGTGTCTCATGACCTTCGCGCGCCGTTAAGAGCCATCGACGGATATGCGCAAATGTTTCTGGAAGACTATAGCGATAAAGTGGACCACGAAGGTTTCAGGGTGCTGGGACTCATTCGCCACTACGCCAAAAAGATGGGCCAGCTTGTTGATGACCTGCTTGAATTTTCGCGTATTGGCAAACGCGAACTGAATCGTGTGGCCTCGGATATGACTGCGATTGCGAGAGATGTTTTGTGGGAATTCAATTTCGGCAGCCAAACCCGGTATCGCGTGAACGTAAATCCGCTGGGAGAGGCGACGGTGGATCCATCCTTCGTGAAGCTGGTCTTCCGGAATCTGATCTCAAATGCCATCAAGTATTCAGCGAAAACCGAAGCACCGTTGATTGAGATCGGGGCAAATTTTCAGGACGGTGCAACGGTGTACTATGTCAAAGACAATGGCGCCGGATTCGACATGACTTTTTACCATAAGCTTTTTGGCGTCTTTCAACGGTTGCATGGCGAGGATGAATTTGAAGGTACCGGCATCGGCCTGGCTATCTCCGAACGGGTGGTCAAGAAGCATGGCGGACGGATCTGGGCGCATGGGCAACCTGGCAATGGGGCGACGTTTTACTTCACCCTTTCACAGGATAGGACAACCAATAAACAAAGATCAGGTGAATAGCATCGACATACTTTTGATCGAAGACAACAGTGCGGATGCCGAGTTGACAATCCGCGCGCTGAAGAAACGCAATCTTGCAAACAACCTTGTCCATGTCAAGGATGGCGCTCAGGGATTGGAGTTCCTGTTTGGTACGGGAGATTTCCGGGAACGCGACCCGTCGCTCACGCCGCGTCTGATTTTGCTGGACCTGAAAATGCCCAAGGTTAGCGGGATAGAATTCCTATCCCGCATTCGCGCGGATGACCGTACCAAAAAAATCCCCGTCGTGGTCCTTACCTCGTCCAAGGAAGATCCGGATATCAACGAATGTTACCGGCTCGGTGTGAACAGCTACATCGTAAAACCGGTTGAATTTGAATATTTCTTGAAAGCCGTTACAGAACTCGGGGTGTATTGGCTTCTCTTAAACCAACCCCCGGTAAACAATTGAGGAAAGTTATGGTAGAAATTGACAGGCAGTTGAAAGTATTAATACTCGAAGATTGTCGGGATGATGTGGACTTGATTGAGCGTGAGCTCAAACGAGGCAATATCCACTTCGCATCCAGAGTCGTCAACAAGAAAAATGATTTTGTAGAAGCCCTGCGGCAGTTCGAGCCGGACATTATTCTTTCTGATCATTCAATGCCGATGTTTAACTCCATTGAAGCATTGAAATTGTCGAAAGAGTATCAGAATGACCGGAACATCTGCGTCCCGTTTATTCTTGTCACCGGTGCGGTATCGGAAGAGTTTGCTGTGCTTTGCATCAAGGCAGGTGCCGACGACTACATTCTCAAGGACCGTTTAAAGCGTCTGCCGGCTTCGATCGAAAGCGCGCTCGAGAAAGCACGCGTTGAGAATGAGAGAAGAAAGGTGCTGAGCCAATTGATTTCGAATGAGGCCCTGATGAAAGAGGCGGAGTATCTTTCAAAAATGGGCAGTTGGCAGGCAGACCTCGTCGCCAATAAGGTCAGGTGGTCCGAAGGCCAGTTCCGTCTGTTTGGATACGAGCCATTTGAATTTGAACCGACCTTTGACCGGTTCCTCGGCATCGTTCACCCCGAAGACCTGATAAGTCTCAAAATGCACATGGATGCCCTGATTCATCACGGTGACTCCATGGAGCATGAATATCGAATCATCGATAATAAAGGCACCGAATTGACCCTTAACTCGAAGGTTGTTGTCCACCGCAATGCAGCTGGAATGGCAGTGCGGCTCATCGGCTTCACCATGGATATCAGCGAGCTGTGCAAAAAGACCCGTGAGATCGAGAGCCAGAACAAGACCCTCAAAGAAATAGCGTGGATGCAATCGCACGAAGTACGGGGCCCCCTGGCCCGGATGATGGGTTTAATCAGCCTGTTGCAGGATTTTAACGACGATAGAATGGGACTGAATGATACGCTGAGCAATATCGCTCGCAGCGCCCATGAGCTGGATACCATAATCCGAAATATAGTCAGGAAGACGGAACAAATTGAAAAATAAGAACGCCGGATACAGATGAGCTACACGGTAATGATTCTCGACGATGACCCCATCACCCTTTTTCTTCACAAGGTCATCATTGAAAAAAGTGAGTTTTCGCTCACCCCGGTCGCTTTTTCAAACGCGCGGCAGACCATCGATTACATCACCACCCACTTTGAGCCCGGGCGCGCGTTTTTGATTTTCCTGGACATCAACATGCCGGGCATGAATGGATGGGAGTTCATGGAACAGCTCAGCAAACAGCGCATCGCCGCACGAATAGCCGTGGTGATCGTCAGCTCGTCGATCGATCTGGCTGACTACGCGAAAGCCAAAACATACCGGGAAGTAGTCGCCTACCTGGAGAAGCCGATTACCATCGGGATGATCAATGAGCTGAGGAGTGCGCCGGCAATAAACTGCCTGATCGTCCGTGAAGATGGACAGGTGAAATGAGATTGGAAGTCAAACAAAACGCAATGGATAAATCTATACAAAGTAAGATCAATGTTTTGCTGGTTGATGACCACACGCTCCTGCGCGAAGGATTGGCCAGCATGCTCAAGGACCTGGTCGATATCTGCGTCGTCGGATCTGTCTCGAGCGGGGAGCAGGCGATCGGAGAGGTGGATTCCTTGCGCCCCGACGTGGTCCTGATGGACATCATGATGTCGGGAAT
>DASPNN010000228.1:0-3701 GCA_035626495.1 Chryseosolibacter sp. | reverse complement strand
GAGAAATCTACTATTTCAAGCTGCAGGAAAATCAAAATGCCGTGACGGCTTACACGACCCTGCTCGACCGGTTCCCTCAAACCGAATACGAACCCGAAGTATTGTACAGCCTGTATCTGATTCTGAAGGATACCGACCCGCCGGCCGCCGACAGGTATGCCACAGCCCTTAAGACGAAACATCCGACATCCACGTTCGCAAAGATACTCATCAACCCGGCCTATCTTCAGGAGTCCAGCCAGGCAGCGGAGCAGCAGAAGCTGATGTATAAGGACGCATACCGGTACTTTGAAGCCGGTGATTTCAAGGCATCCGATTCCATTATTGAGGTCGCCAAGAGCCTGGGTGAAACCGTATTCAGCCCCACGCTCGAGCTGTTGGAAATTCTGATTACAGGCGAGACGTCGGAAGTGTTCCAGTATCAATATGAACTCGATGCCTTCACCAAAAAATATCCCGGAACCGAAATTGGCGCCTATGCCGCTACGCTGCTTGAAACCTCGAGAAAATTTCTATTGGACCAGGAAAAGAGAAAAGGCATCCAGTATATCAGGTCGCTGGAAGAGCCTCATTACTTTGTCATCGTATACAAGAAGGGTGAAAAGACTGAGAACATTCTCCCCGCCGTATTGGAAAAATTCAACCAGGCAAGCTTTCCTGAGCTAGACCTCAAAATCACCAATATGGTCTTCAACGATCAATACAACATGACCTTTGTTTCCGATCTGTCGAATGTTACGACGGCCATTGACTATTACCGGACGTTCAACGAAAACCTTCCCGGGATGATTGAGCTGAGAAACCATAAATTCGATAATTTTGTAATTACGAAAGACAATTTCGACATCTTTTACCGAACCAAGGGCCTTGATGAATACCTCCAATTCTTTACTAAAAACTACCCGAAAGAAAACCAGTAGCGTTTTTCTCAAGAAAAAGCCGTGGCTGCCGAAGGTGGTAAAGGCCATCTGGATTGCATTTCTGTGCGTGGTCCTCGGAATCCCCTTGTACATATACACCGTCAACAACGACTTTTTTGGCCTCGGACTATACGGCGGTATGCCAAGCCTGAAGGCAATCGAAAATCCCGAGAACGACCTTTCGTCCGAGCTGATATCTGCCGATGGCGTTTCACTCGGACGCTACTTCCGCTATAACCGCAGCCAGGTGACCTACGATCAACTGTCGCCCGAGCTTGTGAACACACTGCTGCTATCGGAAGATCACCGATTCTACGAGCATTCGGGGATGGATTTCTGGGCCTATATGCGTGTGTTCTGGGGCCTGATCACCTTCAATCCCGAAGGCGGCGGCAGCACGATTACCCAGCAGCTGGCAAAAAACCTGTTCAGCACGCGTGGTGACGAGCTTGAAGGAAGTCTCTCGAGACTCGGCGGACCTTTTAAGCTGCTTATCAGCAAAACGAAAGAATGGATCATAGCCGTCCGGCTGGAACAAAACTTCACCAAGGAGGAAATTATTGCGATGTACCTGAACACGACTTCGTTCGGCAGCAACGCGTATGGTATCAAGGTTGCGGCAGAAACCTATTTCAACAAAGAGCCAAAAGACCTGAACTTGCAGGAATCGGCAGTGCTCGTTGGAATGCTCCAGGCGATCACTAAATACAACCCGGTTACCAATCCTGAGAATTCCCTGAAAAAACGCAACGAGGTCCTCTACAAACTTTACAAGCATGCGTTCATCAGGACCAGGGAAGAGTACGATTCGATCAAATCGCTGCCCATCCAGCTGCAGTACGCCGTCCAGAACCAGAATGAAGGACTAGCGACGTATTTCAGAAGTGTTGTCCGCAACGATCTCATGAAATGGTGCAAGGAACACAACTACGACCTATGGGAATCCGGACTAAAGATCTACACGACCATTGACAGCCGTCTGCAACGATTTGCTGAAGAGGCGATGGCCGAGCACATGTCCAAGCTCCAAAAGGAATTCGAACACCAATGGAAGCTGCGCAATCGCAATCCATGGACAGACGAAAACGGCAGCGAAATCAAAAACTTCCTGCAGCGTAAGATCAAAAAGACCGACACCTATAAGAATCTTGTAGCGCGCTACGGCGAGAATTCCGATTCGGTTGACATTATGCTGAACCTGAAAAAACCGATGCGCATCTTCAGCTGGAAGGGCGAACGCGATACCATTTTCAGCTCGATGGATTCGCTCAACTATTACAACCGTTATCTCCAGTCGGGGATGATTGCGATGCACCCGGAAACCGGCGCCGTTAAAGCCTGGGTCGGCGGTATCAATCACAAATACTTCAAGTACGATCACGTGCGACAGGGCACGCGTCAGCCGGGGTCAACCTTTAAGGCATTTGTGTATGGCAAAGCCATCGAGGACGGATACTCCCCGTGCCACGAGTTCCTGGATGTGTCGCCTACGATCAAAGTTCCGGGTGGAGTATACAATCCCGACAACGCCGATGGCACCAAAGGATCCGGAGAAAAAATGACGCTGCGGCAGGCGCTCGCAAGATCGATCAACTCGATCAGCGTACAGCTCATTGACAAGGTTGGACCCGGGAATGTTGTCAATTACGCGAACAAATTAGGCATCAAGAGCCCGCTCACTCCCGTGCACTCGCTGGCACTCGGCACCAGCGATGTGACCCTCGAAGAAATGGTGGCCGCCTACTGCAGCTTCGTAAACCTGGGCATTCACACCGATCCTTACATCATTACACGCATCGAGGATAAAAATGGCAACGTGCTTGAAACGTTTATCCCGCAGACCAAAGAAGTGATGTCGGAACAAACCGCATACAAGATGATCTACATGCTACAGGGAGGCGTTACGGACGAACAGGGAACTTCCCGGGGTCTGAGTTACGTATTAAAGAAAGACAACGAGATCGGTGGTAAGACCGGCACAACCGACAACGCTTCAGACGGATGGTATATTGGGATCACGCATAACCTGGTCACCGGCGTTTGGGTCGGTGGCGATGAACGGGCAATTCGCTTTCCTTCATGGAGTTTCGGTTCCGGGTCCAAGTCCGCGCGACCGATATGGGACAAGTTCATGGTAAAAGTTTACGAACACCCCGAAGTCGCTTTCCCGAAAGGACAGTTCAAGCGACCGTCGAAGCTTGACATGACGCTCGATTGTGACGCGTACCATGCGGCAGATTCGCTGACCACTCCGATCGAGGACGAGATCACGCTCGAGGATATTCAATAGGGGAGAAAGATTTATGTCGGACCTAAAACAGGCCATCGCACGTTTGCCTGATTCACCTGGCGTATACCGGTTTTACAATTCCGAGAGCAACCTTATATACGTTGGCAAGGCAAAGAACATCAAAAAGCGGGTCAGCAGCTACTTCAACAAGAACGCAGGGGTCAACCGGAAGACCCTGCGGCTGGTATCGGAAATAAATAACATCGATTACACGGTATCCGACTCGGAATTCGATGCGCTGTTAATGGAGAATAACTTCATCAAGCAGCATCAGCCCAAGTACAACATTCTGCTAAAAGATGATAAGACGTTCCCCTACATCTGCATCCTGAAGGAGCGTTTTCCCAGGATCATTTATACGCGCAAATACCAGCCCGAACAAGGCGAATATTTCGGGCCTTACTCCAGTGTGGTTGCCATGAAAAATGTACTGGACCTGATCCACAAGCTGTATTCCATTCGCACCTGCAGCTTGCTGCTCAGCCAGCAGC
>DASPNN010000227.1:0-6875 GCA_035626495.1 Chryseosolibacter sp. | reverse complement strand
GGCAATTGCGCGACGGCGAGGACATCGCCATCCTGACGATCGGACATGTGGGCAACTATGCCACGGAAGTTTGCAAACGCCTGGAGCAAAAAGGGATCGAGGTTGCCCATTTCGACATGCGCTTTGTCAAACCGTTGGACGAAGCACTGTTGCTGTCTGTGTTGCAAAAATTCAGGAAGATCATCACCGTCGAAGACGGATGCCTGCACGGAGGGTTCGGCAGCGCCGTATTGGAATTCATGGCCGACCAGAATTTATACGCCGAGGTGAAACGTCTCGGTATACCCGATCGGGTGATCGAACACGGCGAGCAGATCGAGCTTCACCGTGAGTGTGGTTTCGATCCCGGTGGTATCGAAAAAGCCGTGATCGAAATGCTCGAGCCCATCGTAAAATCATTGTAACATTCTTTCAACATGGCTGCGCTGAATATAACGGAACGTGGGGACGGTTATCCGCTGGTATTCATTCACGGCTTTCCGTTCAACAACCAGATATGGGATTCTTTCGCCGGTCACTTTGACCGTTCGTTCAGGGTTGTGACTCCCGACCTTCCAGGGTTCGGCAAGAGTGCTGCGTTGTCATTGTCATTTAGCATTGAAGATGTCGCTAACGCTGTACTCGGGCAATTGAAGAAAAAAGCAATCAGCGAGTGCGCGCTGGTTGGTCATTCGTTGGGGGGATACGTGGCGCTTGCGATGGCCGGGCAGGAACCCGGGTTTATTTCGCGATTTGCTTTATTTCATTCCACAGCTTACGCCGACTCAGCTGAAAAAAAGGACAACCGGAATAAGGTCGTGGACTTTGTCCGGAAGAATGGTGCCGAGGCTTTTACGGGAGGTTTTATTAATCCGTTGTTTGCCGATCAGAAGCATCCCGCCATCGACCAGGTGAGAGCGATTGCCTGCAAGGCAAGTGAGGAAACGGTGATTGGCTATACACTGGCCATGCGCGACAGGCCGGACCGGACTTCCGTGCTGCGGGAGTTCGGCAAGCCCATGCTGATCATCACCGGAGACCGGGACGCGGGGATCACAACGGCTTCGGTGGAAGAACAGGCTGCCCTATCATCCGATGTGAAGGTCCATGTGCTGAAAGATGTGGCACACATGGGCATGTTCGAAAAACCTGATGAATCTGCTGCCGTTCTCAGCCGGTTTTTAGGATCGAAGTAACCGACCGTAAAGAGAAATATATTTGTTGCAGGGGAGATTTCGAAGTTCGGAAATTTTGCCATTTTTGTTAAAGATTTTAGTAAATTGTGACGACTTAGCGATTATTCCCACTGTTTGTCGCTATGGAAAATTCAAACGGAACTTTATATTTGTAGACTGGAGAAGTAATAAATAAAACCAACCCCATACCATGGAACAGGATTACGCAGCTTGGAATGATTTGGCAAAGAATATCGCCTATGGAGCTTGGGCGATAGCATTATTGATCGTGATCGGTCATGTCATTAGGCTCTCGACTATGAACGATGCCAAGAGTAAGTATGATTACATCAACAAACATGAGATCAGAACTCTGTGGATTGCTTCGATCATCCTCATTATTGGATGTTGCTTTTTCGCGAATTCTACAATCAAGGAATTAACTCCGTTATGGATTTTTGTTTACCTGTTCACGACCGTTTCCATGGGTATGATCGTGGCGCTGGTTGTTCAAAACCTCCTGAAGTTCTACTACCCGTTCTTCATTGAGAAGCGGTTGAAAGTTTTGCGTTACAAGCCTCGGGTTTCTCCGAAGACTGGCAAAGCCATGAAGCTGCTCAGCGAAGAGGAAGAAGATGCTTACCTCGATGAAGGTATGCAGGCGGAAGAGAACGTTTTCTCCATCGACTACGATGTGTGGAAAGACGAAGAAACAGGCTATGTCAAGATTGAAAAGTATTCCGGACACCTGCACGCCCTGCAGTGCCCAGAGTGCAATTATCAAACCTTCAAGGTTGTCAGAGAAGAGATCATCAAGGCCCCTTCGCAGGCAGAAGAAGGAGAACTCATGAAGCATTATCTCTGCGGATACTGCGGTTACAAAGCCAAGAAGAATGTCACGCTTCGCATTTCTCAGAAGTTCGAAGAATCGACGGCCGCCACTGCATAATCATAAGGAAATTCTTAAAAAAAACCCGGTGCAATGCATCGGGTTTTTTTTATTGGCCTTGCGGCCGGTAAATCTCTTCGGGTAGTTTGATCTGGTCGGAATAGAATTTCATCCGTGAGTGCTTCAGATCCAGCGGAACTATCTTTTCAATCGCGGATTGTTTATGGTTGACAAAGACCTCAAGGTAAATCGTTCCGAGCAGATAGAGGTTGACCTTATATTCATAATACCGGATCGACATAATAAACGTCCCGTTCTCGTAGAGCAACCCTACCTTTTTCTCGAGCGACAATTTGTTGAATTCCATCCACGTGATCATAACGAAATCTATTCAAAAAATCGAGCCACCGTCCGGAACCACCGGTTTACGAACGCGCTGTGGTTATTAAAAATGGCTTTTGTGTGTTTGCGGCTTCATTCTTTTTTTGAAGCTTACTCCTTCACATTCGGTCGCGCGACCACATCCGGTTTTCAAAAAAAAAATACTTCAATTTTCAAAAGAAAAGTTCCAGGATACAGCCGCTTCGAATTGGTGAAACGGTCGTGGCCAATTTGAGTTTCCCTATCAGAGTTAAGAAAATTTTAAGGAAAAACCGATGATAAAATCAGAAATATGGAGGGTTCACGTCCGGTATGGAAAGAGCGATGACGTCGGGAGAGTTGGTGCCGGTTTCCTGTTACCCGTTAGCGGGAGTTGCGAGTTTCATCTGAATGGTCCCGGGTACCCGGGAGCCGGAACATCGTTATAGCCCGCAAGGGCGGGCATGCGCCATGTTCAAAAATGAAATCTTTCGATTGGGGTGAAAGACGGGACTCGAACCCGCGACCCCCAGAATCACAATCTGGTGCTCTAACCAACTGAGCTACATTCACCGTTTAAAGGACTGCAAATTTAGAGAGCCACGCGTAAATAACAAAAATCAATTAAGAATGTTTTATCCGCTTGGCGGCGTCAAAAACTGTAGCGTTCGAAATGGAGACGCTCGCCCATTACGGCATCGTTAAATACGCCGTTTTCAAATGCAAGGTGGCCTGAGACAAACGTATGCGTCACCCGCGACTGGAAAGTCAAACCCTCGAACGGCGACCAGCCGCATTTGGCATAAATGTTCGAACGGTGGACAGTCCATGGGTCGTTGAGGTCGACCAGGGCCATATCGGCGTAATATCCTTCCCGGAGAAAACCACGCCGCGCCACCTGAAAGACAATCGCCGGGTTGTGCGACATCTTCCGCACAATTTTTTCGATGGGAAACAGGCCGCGGTGATAAAACTCCAGCATGGCCACAACACTGTGCTGAACCAGGGGGCCTCCGGAGGGAGAATTCAAATAACTATTCTGTTTTTCTTCAATGGTGTGAGGCGCATGATCGGTTGCGATCACGTCGATCCTGTCATCGATAAGGGCTTGAAATACCGTTTGCCGGTCGTGCTCCGTTTTAATTGCCGGGTTCCATTTGATTTTCGTCCCGAGGCGGGCATAATCCCGGTCGTCGAACCAAAGGTGGTGGATACAAGCTTCGGATGTAATCCGCTTGCTTTCGAGAGGGATTGTGTGATCGAAAAGCTCCGTTTCCTTAGCCGTTGAGATGTGCAGAATGTGTAAGCGTGTGTTGAATTTTTTCGCCAGCTCTACAGCAAACGACGATGATAGCCAACACGCCTCTGCGGTCCGGATCATCGGATGACATTCAACCGGGATGTTATCCCCGTACCTTTCGCGAAACAGCTCCGTGTTCTTTTTGATCGTTTGCTCATCCTCACAATGGGTCGCGATCAGAGACGGAAATTTGGAAAAAAATGTCTCCAAGGTTCTGGCGTTATCGACCAGCAGGTTACCCGTTGATGATCCCATGAAGATTTTCAGGCCACACACTTTCCGGATGTCGGTATGCATCACTTCTTCAAAGTTGTCGTTCGAGGCGCCCATGAAAAAGCTATGGTTGGCCAGCGATGTTCTGGCAGCGATGTCGTACTTGTCCTGAAGAAGCTGCTG
Organism: Chryseosolibacter sp.; assembly: GCA_035626495.1. GTDB lineage: Bacteria > Bacteroidota > Bacteroidia > Cytophagales > Cyclobacteriaceae > Chryseosolibacter. The sequence continues at coordinate 2,776 of DASPNN010000227.1, read as the reverse complement.
CGTAAACACGGGCGGGCTTGTGTTGGGCATCTCCATGAAACTGGTAACCCCGCCGGCGACCGCGGCACGTGACTCGCTGAAGATTGTGCCTTTGTGGGTCAAGCCCGGCTCCCTGAAATGAACCTGGTCATCGATGGCACCGGGCAGCAGGTACTTTTCGTCCGCGTCGATCACCCGGTCTGCTTTCAGGGAAGAGAGGTCGGCACCAATCCTCTCAATGAATTGTCCGCGGATCAGGACGTCTCTCTGCAAGACCTGTCCTTCGTTAACTATATTTGCATTGACGATCAATGTTGTTTTCATCGCGGCAAAATTAAGTAAAGTGTCATCCATTCCGACGTTCGCAGATTTTAATCTTAACAAACAGCTTCTCAGCGCGTTGTCGGAGGAGGGCTTTGAGACCCCGACCGAAATCCAGCAAAAGGCGATTCCGCTGATCATGGGCGGCCAGGAGCTGATCGGCATTGCCCAGACCGGGACCGGGAAGACCGCCGCATACTTGCTGCCGCTGTTGATGAGACTGAAATTCCGACAGGGGACGGAACCTCGAGCGATGGTTCTGGCCCCTACGAAGGAGCTGACCGTACAGATCGCCGAGCACGGCCACAGGCTGGCGCGGCACACCGATCTGAAGATCATCCCGATCTTTGGAGGCGTGGGAGCGAAAGCGCAGATAGAAGCCATCCAGGAAGGCGTGGACATGATCATTGCAACGCCGGGGCGTTTTATGGAGCTCTATCTGAAAGGCGAGATCCCAACCAAGCAATTCAAATATCTGGTCATTGACGAAGCGGATCGCATGATGGACATGGGATTCATGCCCCAGCTGAGAAAGATCCTGGAAGTCATTCCGTCCAAGAGACAGAATATGTTGTTTTCGGCCACTTTCCCGGAGCGGGTAGAGCGATTGTCCGGAGAATTCATGAAGTTCCCCGTCAGGATCGAAGTAACACCGCATTCCACACCGGCAAAGACAGTAGAGCAGGAGTTGTATCGCATACCGAACCTCAAGACAAAGATCAATTTCCTGGAGCACCTTCTGCAATCCGAGCAGATGAACCGCGTAATGATTTTTACCAGGACCAAAGAGGTTGCTGACAATGTGTTCAAGTTCATCGACCGGAAGGGACTGGGGCCGGCGCGGGTCATTCATTCTAATAAAAGCCAGAATTCGCGCATCAATGCGGTTAATGAATTCAAGGGCGGTGACTTGCGCATTTTAGTATCCACCGACGTGACTGCACGTGGGATCGACGTGACGAAGGTCTCGCACGTGATCAACTTCGACGTCCCCATCCTGTACGAAGACTATGTGCACCGCATCGGGCGTACAGGGCGCGCGTTCCAGGAAGGCAAGGCGATTACTTTTGCAACGGAAGCGGAATTATATCATGTCGGGAAGATCGAGAAATTGATCCGGCAGAGAATTCCTGTAAAAAATCTCCCCGCAAATGTTGAAATTACAGACACGCCGTTCGAGGAGGCGCAGGAGATGGCCAGGGAAATCGACCGGCAGCGCCGGAAAGACGACCCGGACTTCATGGGTGCATTTCACGACCGGAAAGGGCGAAGGAAATAATTACGGATTTCTGATTGCGGGTTTCTGATCGGGGGCTATACGTGGGGGGGTCGGCGCAACGGGAATCTTGTTTCATCAATGAATCAGAAATTAGAAAATTTAGTATCCGAATAGTGAAGAGGCTGACTGCCATATTGATCCTGGTGACCAGTGCTTTCTGGTGCGTGGGGCAGGTGAGCAACAATGCCATCAAGAACCGTGTCCAGCTTGCGCCGGATCAGCCGTGGTTCTCCTCCTCGACCCATAATGCCAGCGTTGAATGGGACTGCATCAACAAGAAGCTGACGAGCACGTGCCTGGTATACCACAATGACCAGTGGTTTACGATCGTGCCGCCTGAAACGGGCACGTACTATATAAACATTGCGAATCAAAAATGTCATAATCAGCAGGGAGTTCAGATCGTGGTTCTGGAAGGCGATCCTTGCAAGGTGGACTCCTACCAGCTCCGGATGTGTATCTCATACACAGACCAGTCGGATATGCATGTGCAAATCGACTCGCTGATTGGAGGCAGGGAATACCTGGTAAACATTGACGGATTTCTGGGGGACCAATGCGACTTCGACATCCAGTTCAGCACAACCAAGGCGGGCATTCCCGTCCAGGCGCGCAATACCAAGTCGGTGATATTGAAAATCGCCGCGCAGGACACTTTGATCTCGCTGCAGTGGCACATACCGGATTCGTTGATCTTCAAGATCAGTGAAGTGAGCCTGTACCGGAAACACGAGAAGGAAAAAGCTTCCACCCGGATCTATTACTCCGGACTGCAGCGGAACGCCTTGGGTGAGACAGAGAGTGTTTATTCGACCACCGACACCCTTTCGAGGCGCGGGCACTATATGTATTCGATCTATGGGCATGAGGTCGATGGCGACATGACCATGCTTGCGAAGGAGGATTTTTTATTTGAGCCGAAGGAACGTCGGTCGCGTGTGAAATTCAAAACGAACATCGATTTCAACACTTCAAAATCAGAACACGTGAACATCGCGGTGTTTGACCAGGCCACCGAGCGGCAATTGTTCACAACGACACGCCGGACGCAAAAAGGAAAAAACAAGCTTGTGCTGGACTTGTCCGAGTATGTTCACGATGGTGTATTGTTTTACAAGATCGTGATCTCGAACAAGACCTTCCGGCAGGAGCACTTGTACAAGGCACGGAAACCGCCAAAATAAAAAACGCAGCTTT
>DASPNN010000226.1:0-4098 GCA_035626495.1 Chryseosolibacter sp. | reverse complement strand
AGCATAAGCATGGGAAAAAAGACCAGTTGGATTGATTCGACCGGGCGTTTTTTTCACCGATGGTACGAGTCCAGAACGTTCTTTTCCGAAGGTCTTGCTGCCGTTCGTCTAAATGGAAAGTGGGGGTTCGTGGACAAGACTGGGAAGTTAGTTATCCCTCTTCGTTATGATTTTGTCGGCAATTTTTCGGAAGGGTTGGCCACAGTGACGGTAAATGATAAGAGAGGTTTTATCGACAAAAATGGTGACCTCGTCATTCCGCTAAACTATGAATTCGCCGATTCTTTCAACGGTGGTTACGCATCGGTGACAGTACTTGTTAATCAGACCAGGAAGCGGACGTTTATTGACAAAAATGGCAACCCTATCTTAGAACCTGGCGACTATACAATTTTCAACGGACGCTGGAAACCCGGCGTCGTTCTCTTAAAGAACAAAGTCGACGGCAAGTTTTACTTTTACAATGTCCGCACCAAACGATTCAAACCGTCCCGGTATGAATACATCGAAGATCTTTCCGACGGCTTGCGACTCGTTAAAGTCAATGGAAAATACGGATACGTTGATGAGTCCGAAAGGTTTGTCGTGCCTCCAAAATACCAGGTCGCCAAATCGTTCAACAATGGGTTCGCGCGAATCCAGATTTTGAACGGCGTCCCTTTATATCTGAACAGAAGAGGGAAAATCATTAAGAACTTCAAATAGTCTCGTAGGCACTGGTTGCAAATTTTCAAAGTCTTTTTCAACCGAGCCAGCGCCTGGATGCGGCAAACTGTGTTAGAGCGGCTGTCCAGAGCCACAAAGTTTAACAACGACTTAACAACAATTACAAATTCATTAACAGCCGCCCTGAAAAACATCGCCGAATTTTGAGCTGTTCGAACACAATTTATGTTTAACCAAACTTATCGTTATGAAAAAATTTGCTTTAACAGTTAGTGCTCTGGCGATCGTTGTATTGTCCATCGCCCAGGAGCTGGTCATAAGGGCCAATCATTCCAGCATGCCGTCTTCCGAAACTGCGGTCTTCAAATGGGACGCGACCACCCATGAATTTGGAACGATCAAGGCGGGGGTGCCTGTCACCCATGAGTTCTCGTTCACAAATACGGGAAGTGCCCCGCTGATCATTTCCTCGGTTCAGACCTCCTGTGGATGTACTGTGACCGAGTATTCAAAAGACCCGATCGAACCCGGGGGCACCGGCCATGTGAAAGCCACCTACAATGCTGCCAAAGTCGGACAATTCACAAAGACTGTGACGGTCAATGCGAACACCGACGACACCATTGTCCAGCTCACGCTGCGCGGCGAAGTGGTGGATTACCTCTAACAATTCACTCCCGGGGCGCAGGGCCCGTGTCCCGGGAGTTACTTATGGGTGTTAGGTTTTTCAAGAAAATTCAACTGTAAACGTTTCCAAAAAAATTAATTTCAATAACACCTGGGAAAGTAACTGGTCGCAGCCATTTCAGTGGTAACTTTGGAAGACGTCCTTACCCAGACATGACAACGAACTACAATCAGGCAGTCTCCACACGCTATCACATTTACAATAGCCTGTTCCTGAATCTCCCGTACACCGGTATTTACCGGACAGGCACATTGCTGCCATTGCTTCAGCAGGCATGCGAGACGGGCTTCGAAAAGGGCAAAGATCCCAAGTCGATCATTAAGAAATTCTTCTCCGACTTCACACCGAACGCCACCCCGGAAGAGCAATTCAGCCTGCTATTCAATTTCATTCAGTATACCGAGCGCCAGGTGGTTCTTTTCGATTCCATCGAGGACGCCGCTTTCGACCAGATCAACGAAGTCAATGGCAAAGGAACTATCTCCGCCCTCTTGCTGCGCGCTTCGTCCGAAGGGCTGATGGACCAGCTCCGAAAAAAACTGGAGGATTTCAGTGTACGCATTGTTTTGACCGCTCACCCGACTCAATTTTATCCGGGCAACGTACTGGCTATCATCAACGACCTCGAGGAAGCAATCAGAGAAGGTCATCTTGAGCACATCAATCTGCTGTTGCGCCAGCTGGGAAAAACCGCTTTTATAAATCGAACGAAGCCCACGCCATTCGACGAGGCCGCCAGCCTGTGCTGGTACCTTGAAAATGTATTTTATGAAGTTGTTCCGGAGATCTTCCAGAAACTGATGAAAGGTCTGGACATCGATCCCGAGAGCTGGAAAAATTATGACCTGATCAAGATAGGGTTTTGGCCTGGAGGGGATCGGGACGGAAATCCATTCGTCACCCACGAGATCACCCTGAAAGTTGCCCGGCACCTGCAGCGTACGCTCATGCGCTGTTACCACCGCGATGTCAGGTTCCTGAAACGGCGCCTTACTTTCAAAGGGGTGGATAACATCATCGCCGACGTCGAACGCAAGATCTACCCCCTGGCCTATGGCGCCGGTGACGGTGGGTATAAAAATGCAAATGAACTGCTGGCCGACCTGCTGGCCGCACGCAAATCGCTCATCGACCAGCACCGTGGCCTGTTCCTCGACCTGCTCGACGAAGTGATCCTTAAGGTTCGCATTTTTTGTTTCAACTTCGCCAGCATGGACATCCGGCAGGACAGCCGCAAACACGGGGAAGCCTGGGATGCCATCATGCAGCACCTCCAGCTGAAAAACAAGAAGCTGAAAGACTTTAACTCGCTGGACGAGCAAAAGCAGATCGATACGATCCTCGCATTGAAATTCAAGCCCCAGAGCATGAAGTTTGGTGATCCGTTTATAACCGAGCTTATCGAAAGCATCCAGGTAATACGTGACATCCAGATGCTGAATGGCCGTGAGGGCTGTCATCGGTACGTGATCAGCAACTGCCAGTCGGCCGTCGATGTCGTCCGTGTCTTCAAGCTTGCCGACCTGTTGCTCGCCGATGATACCGGCAAGCTGCCCCTCGATATTGTGCCGCTCTTCGAAACCATAGAGGACCTCGCCCATGCTCCCGATGTTATGCGGGCGTTGTACAATGTCCCGGTTTACCGGGAACATTTGAGAAGCCGCGGAAACAAGCAAACCATCATGCTCGGTTTTTCCGATGGCACCAAGGACGGCGGATACCTGCGGGCGAACTGGTCGATCTTCCGGGCGAAGGAAAACCTCACTCTACTTTCGCGCGAGTTTGGTATTACCGCGATATTTTTTGACGGACGGGGCGGCCCGCCGGCGCGGGGTGGCGGTAACACGCATGATTTCTATGCTTCCCTCGGCGAAACCATCGAAGACAAGGAAGTTCAGATTACCATCCAGGGTCAAACCATCAGCTCGAATTTCGGCAAACCGGTTTCATGCCTGTTTAACATCGAGCAGCTTTTGTCGGCAGGAATCGATAATGACGTATTCGCCAGTAAAAAGATACATCTTACCGCAAAGGAGAAAGCGTTGCTCGAGTCGCTCGCGGAAGCCGGCCATAAGGCCTACCTCGAGCTGAAGCACCATCCGAAATTTGTACCTTACCTGGAAAAGATCACGCCCCTGAAATTTTTCGGCGATACGAACATCGGTTCGCGTCCCGTAAAAAGGAACCAGGGCGACAGTCTGAAATTTGAAGATCTGCGCGCAATTCCCTTTGTCGGCTCGTGGGCGCAGATGAAACAGAACATCCCCGGTTTCTACGGTGTGGGCAGCGCCCTCAAGGCGCTGAAGAAAGAAGGAAAGATGAAAGAGTTGAAAAAGCTTTATGAAGGATCGATGTTCTTTCGCACTTTGCTCGCCAACAGCATGATGTCGTTGACAAAATCTTATTATCCGGCCACCGCCTATCTGTCGAAAGACAAGGACTTTGGCGAATTCTGGAAGATCATGCACAAAGAATACGAAGTTTCCATTGATATGATCCTCGAAGTATCGGGATTGTCAGAGCTGATGGAAAACAATCCGGTCAACCGCGATTCGGTCAAGCTGCGCGAGCGCATCGTGCTTCCGCTGATCACCATCCAGCAGGCTGCTTTGCAAAGCCTGCGCTCAAAAGAGCCCGGGGACAAACTTCACGAAAAAGAATTCCGGAAGCTCGCCATGCGGTGCATGTTCGGTATCATCAACGCGGCGCGGAACTCCGCTTAAAGATTCGGTGGGAAATAAAAA
>DASPNN010000225.1:0-9372 GCA_035626495.1 Chryseosolibacter sp. | reverse complement strand
GGCCACTATAGAATTGCGAATAAACTGTCGCCTTGAAAGCTGGTTATTTTTTTTCATAAGCATCTGTTGCCTAACAAACTCATCAATGAGCGGCGGATTACCAAACCCGATACTCCCGTTTTACAAACTGGTTCGCCTCGTCGAAGTTTGTGATCTTCATATTGGCGCCGTCCCACAGGAGCTTGATGTTGCGTCCGGGGTAATCGAACTGGTCGGGGCGGCCTTCCCGCGGTTTCCGAATATCCTGGCTGCGGATGGCGAGGTTTCCCATAAGCACGGTTTCTGTCAGAGGGCCCGCAATCTCGAAAGGCGAGCTCACGTCCATTTTGCCATAGCCCGCAATGCATGCCTCTACCCATTGTGCGTAATGTCCTTCGGCGCTGCCGGGGACGCGCTTGATCGTCTGCGGCACGGTCACCTCCTGGTTCCGCGACGTTGGCAGGAGTGATGGCACGGCGCCATAGGTGCCGCACATCATTTTTCCTTTTGTACCGACGAAGATCACGCCATTACCGCCGTCGCCCATACGCTCATTGGGTCCAAGCTCTTCCGGCCGTTCGGGTTGAATTCCGCCGTCCATCCAGTGCATTTTTACAGCAGGCTTACCGTTGCGTTCGGGGAAGCTGAGAATGATATACGACGACGGGGGTCCACTCTCGGGAAAGTAGCCGCGTCTGAATTCGTCAACATAAACACTGCCTACGCTGGCTGTGACATCGGTGGGATACATCAATCCGAGGATCCTGAACGGAGGCTCAATGATGTGACAGCCCATATCGCCCAGTGCTCCGGTTCCATAGTCCCACCAACCGCGCCAGTTAAAGGGTACAAGCTTTTCAACATAATCCTTCGCCGGTGCTGTCCCCAGCCACAGGTTCCAGTCGAGTTCCCTGGGAACTTCCGCTTTTTGTGTTGGCCACGAGATGCCCTGCGGCCAGACGGGTCGGTTTGTCCAACAGTACACGGTGTGCACATCGCCGAGCAATCCGGCGTCATACCACTCCTGCAACTGGCGGACTCCGTCGCCGGATGCACCCTGGTTGCCCATCTGGGTTACGACCTTGTATTTTTTTGCGGCTTCGGTCAGGATGCGTGCTTCGTAGATATCGTGTGTCAGTGGTTTTTGGACGTAAACGTGCTTTTTCAATTCCATTGCTGCCAATGCCTGGACTGCGTGGTTGTGATCCGGCGTTGAAACGGAAACCGCGTCGATGTGTTTGTGCTCCTTGTCAAGCATGACACGGAAGTCCTTGTAGTATTTTGCTTTTGGAAAGGCGGCAACAGATTTGGCGGCCCTGCGGTCGTCGACATCGCAGAGGTAGGAAATTTGTGCTTTGCCACTGGCGGCGAAGCTGGCAATGTCACTCTCACCCTTTCCACCGACACCGATGCCTGCAACGTAAAGGGTATCACTGGGCGCGCGATATCCGTGGCCCAGCACGTGACGTGGAACAATGGTGAATGCCGCTGCGCCGATCGCCGCGGTTTTAAGAAAATCCCTTCGTGAAAACTTTGATTCGCTGGCTGCCATGATGAGAACTTTTTCGATGGAGATTACGTGTGCTTGGGGCTGATGTCAAGGGTGCGTTGATCGTACTCGAGACCGTATTGCTTCAAAACATCGGCGGGAACTCCATCCCACTGGTTGGGGCGGTTTCCCATATACCCAAGGTCTTTCAGTCCGATCTCACTGGTAAAGAATCCGGTCGCGGTCAGGTCGCGCATCAGGTTAAAAAATGCGACTCCGGGTGCCATCTCGGGCTTTGCCTGGTCCGGAAACGCGATCTCATCGACAATGGCCATCTGCTGCTCGGGCTTGCAGGACGCAAAGTCGGCGTCATACCTTCTCATGCATTGCAGGTCGAGCCATTTGAGTCCGCCGCGCATCGGCGTTTGGTGACGCGGCATATCGTTGACGATAAATCCAATGAATTCAGGAACCTTAGCGTCGCTGGCGCTGCCTGATACGTCGTCGCGGGGGATGATCATGTCGGCCAGGATGGTGATCGTCTTCATTTCATGCTCGTCAAAGAATTTTTTTTCCAGCAGAGACCGTTCATAGGTGATCTCATCCGGCGTGCGGTCGATGGTAAATTCTTTTGGAGTTTCGGCGGCGGATTGTGGTTTGCCGTCCTTTTCACAGGACTGCAGGAGAACTCCGGCGCCCGCGGTGCCAACCACCATTGATTTTAGATATTTTCTTCTGTCCATGTTATTCAGTCGTTATCACTTCTGTACTTAGTTGGTTGAAGGTTTTATCACAAGTTTTGTTTCTTGATCTCTTCGATCATGAATTCCGATGCACGCATTGACAATGCGAGTATAGTCCACGTCGGATTCTTGTCAGCCTGGGAGACGAACGGTCCGCCATCGACGACAAAGACATTTTTTGCCTCATGGGCCTGGTTGAACTTGTTGACAACCGAGGTTTTCGGATCATTGCCCATGCGTGTGGTTCCCACTTCGTGAATGATCCTGCCGGGGGCCTCGAGCCCGTAATTGTCTTCCGGCCCGTTTTGTCCCCAGGTAATCACGCCACCCATTTTCTGGATGATCTCCGCGAACGTTTCCTTCATATGCTTGGCCTGTTTGACTTCGTAGTCGCTCCACTTATAGTGGAAGCGCAGAACGGGGATACCGAATTTGTCCACGGTCGACGGATCGATCTCGCAATAGTTGTCCTTTCGTGCGATCGCTTCGCCGCGGCCCGCCATTCCGAATGTGGCTCCATAGAAGTAGCGGTAATCATCTTTAAGCGAGGCGCCATATCCGCCCGCCGGTTTCTTTTGTCCATCACGGCCGGGGTACTTGCCATTTGTATTATGCATACCGAAACCGAAGCCGTAGCCTGGCATTCCCATGCCTCCCCAGTATTCGATGTGGTATCCACGCGGGAAGTCGAGTTTTTTATTATCAAGCCACCACGGGGTGTACACATGCATGCCACCCACACCGTCCTCGTTGTAACGTTTGCGGCCGACCAGGTGAGGCAAAAATCCGCCCATGGCCGCACCGGTAGAGTCGTGAAGGTATTTGCCAACGACGTCGCTGCCGTTAGCCAGTCCGTTAGGGAAACGGGCCGACTTCGAATTCAGCAACAACCTGGCGGATTCACATGCGCTGGCCGCCAGCACCACCACCTTCGCGTTGACAACATATTCCTGCATGTCGTCCTTGTTCACGTACGATACACCCGTTGCCAGCCCCTTTTCATTGGTCAGCACCTCGCGCGCCATTGCATTGGCGATCACGTCAACGTTGCCTGTCTTGAGCGCGGGCTTCACCAGCACCGATGAGGACGAAAAGTCCGCGTATACGGTGCAGCCCCGGTTGCATTGCGAGCAGTAAAAACACTGGCCGCGGTCATCGTTAATTTTTTGCGTAAGGATCGACAACCGCGACGGTATCACCGGGATGCCGATCGAGGTCGCGGCCTTTTTTATAAACAACTCGTGGAGGCGAGGCTTCGGCGGGGGGAGGAAGATGCCGTCGGGTTCGTTGGGAAGGTTTTCTTTGGAACCGAATACGCCGATCAGCTGGTCGACCTTATCATAGTATGGAGCCACATCTTCATAACCGATGGGCCAATCATCGCCGAGTCCGTCGATGCTTTTGTGCTTGAAATCCTTGGGGCCGAATCGGAGCGAAATGCGCCCCCAGTGGTTAGTCCGGCCACCGAGCATGCGCGATCGAAACCAGTCAAATTCCGTTCCGTCCTTGTGCGTATAAGGCTCCCCGTCGAGCTGCCATCCGCCGTAGGCTGCGTCGAAGTCGCCGAAGTTTCTAAATTGGGTGGAAGCGCCGCGTCGTGGTGATTCGTAAGGCCATTTTAGCTGTGTGACATTTTTCGCCGGGTCGTACATGGGTCCGGCTTCAAGCATGACGACCTTGATTCCTGCATTGGCAAGCGTGTAGGCAGCCATACCTCCGCCGGCGCCAGACCCAATGATACAAACGTCATAACTTTTTGGACTTTTTTTGATTTGAAATTCTGGCATAGGTTAGGTTGAGCAATATATAATGACTGTGAAAGATACAGGAAACGTTTGCGCAAACCCTAATTTTTTTACGCGAACGATTGCAATATCTATCACTGGTTTATTTACCCGGAGAATTTTTGCGTGGGACGGGATCGTAACCGCTCGTGCCCCAGGGGTGACAGCGCTTTATCCGTTTCATACCCAACCAGATACCGCGCACGACCCCCCATTCCCGGATCGCATCGATTGTATATTGGGAGCAGCTTGGTGTGTGCCTGCAGTGTGCGCCCAGCAGCGGCGAAAGTGTCAGCTGGTAAATGCGGATCGGGAGAATGAAAATTTTCTTAAGCATCTCGTCAACTCACTGTTCAATCGTGTAAGTCATTTCTCCGTCTTTGCCATCCATCAGCTGGACTCCGATTTGTTTGAGTTCATCGCGGATGCGGTCCGACAATGCATAATTTTTATCCGTCCTTGCTTTCTTACGAAGGTTGATCAATACATTGATAACGCCATCGATCAGTTGATCGTTCTGCGCAAGCTCTTCCTTCAGGCCCAGCACTTCCTCCATAAAGCCAATAAATGTAGTCGTAAACGCATCGAACGTCTCGCGGGCAACGGAACCGGCCGACAGGTTTCCGGATTTGAAATCGTTGATCTTGGCGGACATATCAAACAAGACCGCAAGCGTTTTTGCAGTATTGAAATCGTCCGACATATTTTCAAAAGCCGCCGTGACCATTCGCGTTAATTCTGCGTCGAGTTCGGCGTTTAGGCGGGTTGTTGCGCCAGGATGCGACAAACCTTTGACTGTCTTCAGTGCATTGCTGAGTTTGCGGTATCCTTTTTCGGCGGCCTGGAGTGCTTCGTTGCTGAAGTCGAGTGTGCTGGAGTAATGGGACTGCAACATAAAAAACCGGACAGCTGACGGGGAGTAACCCTTATCGAGCAGCGGGTGATTGCCGGAAAACAGTTCGTCCGGCAAAAATGAGTTGCCAAGGGACTTGCTCATCTTCTGGCCGTTCACGGTCAGCATATTGGAGTGGATCCAGTAGCGCACAGGTGGCTTTTCATTTGCTGCGGTGCCCTGCGCAATTTCGCATTCATGGTGAGGGAATTTCAGGTCCATGCCGCCGCCATGGATGTCAAACGTTTCGCCGAGATATTTTGTACTCATCACCGTACATTCGATGTGCCATCCCGGAAAACCTTCTCCCCACGGAGAGGGCCACCGCATGATGTGGCCGGGTGAGTCTTTTTTCCATAAAGCGAAGTCGATGCGCTCGCGTTTCTCGTCCTGGCTGTCGAGTTCGCGCCCGCTTTCCATGAGCTCTTCGATCTTTCGTCCGGAGAGGATCCCATAGTGGTGCCGCTCGTTGTATTTTCTGACGTTAAAGTATACTGAGCCATTCACTTCATAAGCGAACCCTTTTTTGATCAGCCGCTGCGTGATGTCAATTTGCTCGACGATGTGACCGGTCGCTGACGGCTCGATGCTCGGCGGCAGGATATTGAAGTCGCGCATCACCTGGTGGAAATTTTCGGTATACTGCTTGACGATCTCCATCGGTTCGAGTTGCTCAAGGCGCGCTTTCTTGGCGATTTTGTCCTCACCCTCGTCGGCATCACTTTCGAGGTGACCAACGTCGGTTATATTTCTCACATATCGCACCTTGAAGCCGAGGTAGCGGAAATAGCGGGTGATGACATCGAAGGTGAGGAACGTCCGCGCGTTGCCCAAATGCGCCTTGTTATAGACCGTCGGGCCGCATACGTACAGGCCGATTTGGCCGGGGTGAATCGGTTGAAATCGCTCTTTCTTTCCGGTTAAAGAATTGGTGAATGAGACCGGGTATTGATCGTATAACGCCATAGCTGAAAATCCGGGCAAAATACTAATTAAACCGGGGTTGGTGTGTGTGGCGGGAGGTTTTTTGAAAGGCCGAAATTTCCACGTGTTGGCCTACACACAAAAACGGCCGTTAGCCTGTGTTTTCGCTTTAATACGCATGTGAAATCGCTTTCACTAACGAAGCCGTAAACGTTTGTGAAAACGATTTCGAAATAATTTCTGTACCTTTCTCATTAAAAAATGGCCGGAATCTTTACATTCGAATAATGCAGTATTCCGAATAATGTTTTGTGAATGGTGCATTAGAGGAAATTTTTTAAACCTTAACCCAAACCAAATATGATGAGAAAGTTTACGACTTATCTGTTCATCTGTACCTTGTGCTGTTGCATCGGTGCGTGCGATGACGATGAGGTCTCAGCGCCGCCGATGCCGTCGTTTACGGTCGATAAGACCAGCGGCATGGCCAACGAAACAGAGTTCACGTTTGTGATCGATGAAGTAGACGCGGATGCCGTCACCCTGCTGCCCTATGGCGTCGAAAACGGAGGCAAAGCGGGTATCCTGGTGAAGACCTTCACTTCCGGCAAAGCCACCGTAAAAGTAACCTACAACGATGTTGGCGTTTTCAACGCAGTTGTTGTTGCTTCGAATTTCGCCAACGACGGAGAATCCATCGAACGCAGCACCTCCAACCCGGTGGCAGTTACTATCACCAGCCATAGGAATTCATTCACAGCGTTCAATATTGCGACTTCCGACTCAGTGCTCATCGACACGACCGCACGGACAATCGATGTCTACATGCCTTACGGCACAGACGTCACCGCGCTTAAGCCGACATTTACCGCGTCACCCTTCACAACGGTGACTGTTGGGGGTGCCGAGCAAACGAGCGGGACTTCTGTAGTCAACTTCACTAACCCGGTCACTTACAGGATCACCGCTGACAACGGCACAACCCGTGATTACACAGTGACTGTTATTTCCCAGGATCCGGAAAATGTGAATACCGTCAAATCATTCTCAGGTAAAGAAGTGAGTAAAGGTGCGAATAACCGAACCATGGGTTCGTTTGTCGGAGATGGCATCATTGTCCTTTACGATACGCTGAACACGCCGGTCAATCGTTTTGACTCCGTTTGCGTTGGATATGAGCTCACGGGCGCGTTTGCAACGTTGCTTTTTGGCGGAGAGGAACTCGAGCAGGACAGCCTTTTGGACCTCACAGGTGCGAAGGCACTTGTCGTCGACCCTCAAGATCCGAATGGAGCATCTAAGAACTACACCCTTTACAGCGCGCGCGCACCGAAGCTGACCCTGGCGTTTACCGATTTGAACCCGGAGGTGCAGGCTACCACGCAGAATTTTGCCATCAATGCGATTGTCCTGAAGGGGACGAACCTGGCTAGCATCGGAACCACAGCAAGCGTCGCATTGCCTCCGAACGTCCTCGTAACTTCGATCACCGCCGACGGCAATTTGGTCGTGGAAGGTGTTGAGACTCCGGTGAATTACACGAAGCCCGTGAAATTTGTCCTGAATGTCACAGACACAGTCCGTAACATTTCATATCAGGTGACTTACACGGCCACTGTAACGGTTACACCTTAATTTTTTAATCAAAAAATTCTGATGAAAATGAAAAACATTCATAATTACTCACTGCGAGCTGGTGTGGTCGCGCTGCTAATGGTTTTTAGCTTTGCACTGTACGCCCAGGAGCGTGTTGTTACAGGGGTTGTTAGCGATGAAAATAATAGCCCGATGCCCGGCGTGAACGTCCTCGTGAAAGGCACAAGCCAGGGTACTGCCACAGACGCGGAAGGAAAATTCTCGCTTTCTGTTCCCAACGACGAAGCCACCCTTGTGATCAGCTTCGTGGGTTACGCAACCACGGAGATCGTTGTCGGTTCCCGCACAAACGTTGCGATCCAAATGACGCCGGATGTGACAACCCTGAGCGAACTTGTCGTTACGGGTTATGCGATCCAGGAGAAAAAGGACGTAACCGGTTCTGTTGGTATTGTCAAGCCTGCCGAACTAACCGCAATCCCTGTAGGTAACGTTTCGAACCAGCTGCAAGGCCGCATCGCCGGTGTAACGGTGGTAGGAAACGGGCAACCCGGATCCACATCAAGAGTGCGTATCCGCGGATTCAGCTCGTTCCAAAATAACGATCCTCTTTACGTTGTTGATGGAGTCCCTACCCAGGATATATCAACAATTAACCCGAATGATATCGAAACTCTTTCCGTGTTGAAAGATGCAGGTGCTGCTTCTGTATACGGTTCGCGCACTTCAAACGGCGTGGTAGTGATCACGACCAAGAGTGGTGTTAGCAGCGGCGTTAAGGTCAACTATAACATGTACTATGGCAGCCAGTTTGCCGGCAAGGGCCCTGAGAACCTGTTAAACGCCCAGGAATATGCCGACCTCCAATGGATGGTTTATGACAACGACGGGACGACTGAAACTCACCCGATCTATGGACCTTCCTCCAATGCGAACCCGACACTGCCTTCATGGGCAGCAGACACCGACTGGTATGATGAAATTACCGATAATGCCAGCATTCAAAACCATGACCTTTCCCTCTCCGGTGGCAATCAGAACGCGCGCTTCTACGGCGGTCTGAACTACTTCAACCAGAACGGCGTCATTAACACGACCTTCACAAAAAGGTTTGCCGCTCGCATTAACTCCGAGTTTAACATCAAAGACCGTGTAAAGATCGGCGAAAACCTGACGGCAACGCACCGGTCGGGTTTGAATGTCGGTAACTTGAACGAAGGGAGCCCGATTTCAATGGCTGTGTACCGCGCGCAACCGATTATTCCGGTTCGCATCACTTCGCCGATCGCAGGTGTGACCCATAACTTCGTACCTGGCGATTGGGGTGGCACGGGTATCGCACCCCGCCTTGGCAACGGCGCCAATACGGTGGCAGACCTCGAGCGCAATGCAGACGACCGCGGCTTCGACATCCGCATTTTGGGCAGCATGTATGCTGATGTGAAATTGACCGAAGGGTTAAATTTCCGGAGCACATTCGGTGGTACTTTCGGTCAGAACTATTTCTCTGACTACAACTTTGCCACTTATGAAAGATCGGAAAACGTAGGTACAGCCTCACTGACCGAAGGCGCAGGCTACGGCAACGACTGGGTGTGGACAAACACGTTAACCTTCAATAAGAAATTCGGCGATCACAGCCTGCTCGCAGTTGGCGGCTACGAGGCGGTCAAATATGGTATAGGCCGCAATGTGAACGGATCGAGAGCCGGTTATTTCTCGGATGCTGTTTCTTATCGCACACTGAGTAACGGCGCGTCGATCACTGCCCTGAACTCGGGCTTTGCGACACCCACGACACTTGTGTCGAACTTTCTCCGTGTTGATTATGGGTTCCTTGACAAATACTTATTGAGCGCAACTGTAAGGCGCGACGGTTCTTCGCGTTTCGGCGCAGACAACCGTTATGGTGTTTTCCCTTCAGTTACAGCAGCGTGGCGCGTCAGCCAGGAATCTTTCCTTTCA
>DASPNN010000224.1:0-2493 GCA_035626495.1 Chryseosolibacter sp. | reverse complement strand
CGTTTGGTTTAAGCGCTTCGTCAACAGGTGAAGTATTAAAAGCGTATAATGCGGTTGATGATTATGGCGGTTGGGTTTCGGGAGGGTCCGGGCATGGGAGCAATGCTGGTGATCCCAAAGGTTTTATTACGATTATCCTTTTTGATAAGAACTATAATTTTCTTGATGCGGCCTGGGATCAGCTCGACGATACATATACACAGGTTGTCGGTCAGTCAAAGACAGCACATGATCTGCTAACGAAAGAAGTGACCGTTCAAGAGGAAGGTCATGCTTACGTGTTTATCTCAAACGAGAGTCCAACAGCCATAGACATTTATTTCGATGATGTAACCATGACGTATACGCCGTCGAATGTTCTTCAATACAATGAATATTATCCGTACGGGCTGCAAACCTCGGCCAGTTGGACACGCGAAAACAGCAAAAACAATTTTCTTTACAATGCCGGCAGTGAGCTGAATGTGACGAGTGGCTGGTATGATCTTGCGTTCAGGAATTACGATGCGGCACTCGGAAGGTTTATGCAGGTGGACCCGATGTCGGTGAGTGAGCAGGCTACGTATCAGTATGCGGGGAATAACCCGGTGAGTTTTAATGATCCGTTGGGCGACAAAGTATTTTGTGCCATTTGTAACCAGGTGGATGCGAAACGGACATTTTCAGAAATGCATGCCCGAGCTGTGGAGCATAGCCAGTCACTGAGCCTTAATCCCAACAGCGGTGACGTGCTTGGTGACGGGTTTGATGGTGGCGGTGGATCTGGGCTTCCATCGGCATACTATGCGGCAATCAGAGCCTTTGAGCGCCAGCAGGCACTTTACTTTCAACAGGTAGCGGCGGCCGCAATAAGCGCCGCTGAAGCAGCTGCATCCTCTCTTCAGTATATTGGAATTGATGTTAAAGGCTATCACTTAGGGGTATTACTCGACAATGGGGAGATCAGCAGCGTGATTGTAAATTCAGTGGATGAATTTGGACAGGCGACTATGGCGCCGATTATATTTGATATTGAAAGTGGGTATGTTGGGGCTGGTGCCCAGCAAGTGGACTCACCGGGTTGGATGTGGCATACCTCCTCGTCTGTAATGACGACGAGGGGTTTAAATGTTGAAGGGGAGCTAAAAAATGGCATAGGTTTCGTTTTTCGTGTGATTGCGGATGTTACAGGTGAAGTCGGAGGTGATTCTTATTATGACCCAGTTAATACCAAGTATACTAACACAACAAAAAAGATAACTGAGATAGGCGCATTTTGGGAAGGTGGCGGATCTTTTCAAATGACTCATGAAAACGATAAAATGGGAAATCTGATAGATGAGAATTATCAAATTAACGTTGGCTATTCTGGCTTTGGTTTACAAGTTAACTGGGATTCGAACGGTGTTAAAGACGTTAGATTGGGTATGGATAGTGGATTCGGATTCAGTGGCTATTGGGGCTTAACCCAAAATTTTCAGATGGGTCTCATGTATGTCAATAGACCAAAGTAATATTTGACAAAATGTTAATTCACAGACAATGAAATACTCAAAATCTATGCTAACTCTGGAAAAACTGCCAGTTCTTGTTGGTGTAGACCTTTTGCTGAAACGCCTCAACATACTTCCAAGGTTTAGGAGTGCCGTTATAGATCAGCTTGGAATGACACTTATTTTGATGGTGGTCGGTAGCCCCATGTTTGTCTACGCTGTCTATGAAACAGTGCGAAACGGAAGGCCTCCCTCCAATGCTGATAACCTTTGGATACTAATCTATGCTTCTTTTAGTTATTCTATCTATATCAACAAGGATGTTTTCTTCGCGCGAAGTATTGGCAAACGAATTTGTGCGTTGCAAGTTATCGATCGGAAAAGAAATGAACCGGCTAGCCCTCTCCAATGTATGGTTAGGAATATTACTTTTCTCGTGTGGCCTTTGGAAATAATTATCCTATTAGTTACAAGGAATCGTCGTTTAGGGGATCTTATCGCGAATACAGAGATTGTTCAATACCGTCAAACGACTGACGCGAAGTTTTCATGGCCACAAGTTCTTGCTTCGATATCAATTGGAACGGTTATATTTTTCTTAATTTTTAAATTAAAAATTCTGCTACTGTAGGCTAAAGCGGGGAATAATCCGAAGACTTACGCAAGGCATGGGAGCAAGCAAGGCAGTTGACCCCAAGGGTTTTGTTACCATCATCCTTTTTGATAAGAACTATAATTTTCTTGATGCGGCCTGGGATCAGCTCGACGATTCTTTTACGCAAGTTGTCGGTCAGTCAAAGACAGCGCATGATCTGCTAACGAAAGAAGCGACGGTGCAGGAGGAAGGACATGCTTACGTGTTTATCTCAAACGAGAGTCCAACGGCGATAGACATCTATTTCGATGATGTTACCATGACGTATACACCGTCGAATGTTCTTCAGTACAATGAGTATTATCCTTACGGACTGCAAACCTCGGCCAGTTGGACACGCGAAAACAGCAAAAACAATTTCCTTTA
>DASPNN010000223.1:0-5246 GCA_035626495.1 Chryseosolibacter sp. | reverse complement strand
GTCGAACTTACCCTGATGCCGATATTGGAACGCCGGTGCGATGCTCCGCTCTGCTTCGCGCCACGCTGTTCCGCTCTGAACAACGCCTGGCTTCATAAAAAACTTGAAGCCGCCGTGGGCCGAGATCTTGACCGGCAACCGGCTGTCTTCATCAATGAGAGACTGGTTGGGCCGATTGAGGTGACTTCCCGAAAAGCCGAGCCACGCGACTTTGGTAAAGAAAACGCCGCCAAAAGAAAGGTCGACAAAAGTTTTGCTGAAATTGGTGTTGAAGGTCTCTGCCGTCTCCGGGCTGATGATGTTACCGGTGGCGGGATCAAACTGGTCGCCGAATGTAAGCTTATCAAAATTCACATCGCGATTGAAGAGCGCCACCTGCGCACCGGGCCGAAAGCCAAGATAATCCGTGAGCTCCAGCTCATACGAATACTGCACGCCGACACTGAGTGAGCGAAGTCCAGCCAGCCCTTCCACATCCCGGGTCATCAGCACACCGATGCCACTCCGGTAATCGGCGATGAAATAGTCGAAGTAAGCCGACATCGTCGTGAAGTTTGCGGATATCGCGGGCCACTGATTCCGGTAGTTGATCCCGGCGCGTGCCTGGCCTGTTGAGCCGGTAAAAGCGGGATTCAGGTACAAGGGTGCCGCATAAAACTGGGAAAATTGCGGGTCCTGGGCGACGGAAACGTTGACCGACCACGTGCTGACGATGAGCGCGAATAGACATCGCGTACCCTGTGAGCGGAACAATGAACTAAACACGAAACTCCAACACGTTGGACAAGTCATCGGGGACATGGATTTATGGTACGCAATCAGGGCAAATTAACAGTTTTAAGAATATTCCAACAACAAATCGTTGATCAGATTAACCACTTACCTTTTAGAGCGCTCGAATCTCCGACCTCGAAAAATTAAATGCCGCTTTAACGGATCTGCCTACGCTTCATCGCTCAAGGTATTTACCATTGGTTTGATTACTGAATTAACGGATAATTTCAGCCAAATTGTATACTTTCGAAGAACTTGGGCGTTTTACTTTGTGCTCGGCGTGTGTTTAGATATGAAAGTTATTAAAGTGATGTCAAATGTAATTCAACGAGACGTGCTCTTGAGGTCTTTTTTTCTTCTGGCTCTTTACATTTTCTCGATTCCATCTCAGGCTCAGGATCAAAGCGATCAAAACTGGCTTTTCGGAAATACGGCGAACTGGTTGCAGTTTTCACGTCCGGGAGATACCGCAAGGTTGGTGACAAGACCTGTCGCGGGCATAGCCGGATATGGCAATGGCGGAGGCGCGGTAGCCACCCACCCATCAACAGGACAACTCCTCTTCTATACGGACGGCGCAACGGTGTACGACGCGGCGCACAGACCCATGCCGAATGGGTCGGGTTTGGGCGGCAATCCCTCCGGGAATCAGCCTGCCGTGATCGTGCAGGTGCCCGGACAAACAAGCAGGTACTGGATCTTCACAAACAGCGCCACGTCGGTTGCCGCAGGAGCCGTCAGGCTTTCAGAGGTTGACATGACACTGTTTGGAAACAATTCCGTGGGCTCGAATTTCCCCGCCGGGGATGTCGGCGTTGTGAAGGCCCAGGCAGTGGGCGCGCTTACAAACGTAGCCGAAGCAATGATCCTTATTCCGCATTCGAACGGAACCGACTATTGGCTCGTGACCGGCGACAATACCACGGGTGATTTTAACGTAACGCAGATCACAGCGGCCGGCGTCGGTACGACCCAGCTACAGGGTAACGGTACCGGCCTTATTTTTCGTCCGGCCCACTTTGCCTATCATGCAGCGTCGGGGCGCCTGGCCGTGGCGCCGGCGGATGCTGACCGCAACGTCATGATCTTTTCTTTTGATGATGCAACCGGCAATATTTCGTTTAACTCAACGAGCGGTTTCGTCTTCAACTCTGCCGTTGCGACTATTACTAGCCAGCCAGCCATCTACGACGTCGAATGGAGCGCGTCCGGCGATTACCTGTATGTGTCGCGACGCGGCGATATCGGCATACAGGCCGATGTAACGCAGTTCAATCTAACAAGCTCTCTGATCACGCCGCAGTCAGTTTTGCCGAACCCGGTCTTTCGCAGCTTTGGATTACAGATGGCTCCGGACAGTGCCATTTATCATCTGTATCAGGAAACCTCCGGCGGTCCGTTCCTGCTTTCAAGGTTCAATGAGCCCGACAGCGCAACTGCACCGATCCCCTATGAGGTCACTCCTATTGGCGCCGTTAACTTCAACGCAATGCAGTTTCCGAGCTTTGCGGCGGGGCGCGTCGTGATGACCCTGGATTTCAGTGTTTCCGGTACGTGCGCAAATTCTCCGTCAAAATTTTTCCCCATCGTTGACCCCGGTGCGGACAGTCTCGTCTGGACTTTTGGCGACGGAAACGGTTCCAACATCTGGAGCCCTACACACACCTATACGCAAGGTCAATCCTATTCAGTAACAATGACCGCATTTGCGGGAGACACTTCTCAGTCGGTCACAAAAAGCATCACCATCAACCAGTTTGACGTACAGGTTCAGCTTGTTTCCGATACGACTGCCTGCAGCTGCGAGCTGGAATTTCCAAAGGCATCGCCCCCGCCACCGCCCTGCACGGCGTTTTCCGTGACGGCAACTGCCACCGGATCTCTGGGCGCAATCCAATGGTATGGACCCTCTGGCGCGCTGGCAGGTCAGAATACACTCACGCTCACCTCTGTGGACTCTGCGGGATTTTATTATGTAATCGTACAGGACGCGGCTGGCAGCGGATGTGCTGCATACGCGGGAGTCAACATCCGGGAATACGGCATTGAAGACGCCAGGTCGAATATTTGGTATTTCGGAAACAATGGCGGGATCAATTTTAACGCTGACTTTATTCCGAGCACGGGGGCCGATGCAATTGTCGGAGACCTGATCTCAGCGGAAGGTACTGCCATCATCTGTGACCGCAATGGCCAGGTGATCGTGTCCACCAATGGGGAGCAGGTATATGATCGGGAAGGGAACCTTCTTCCAGTTGGAATGGGGGGCAGTCAAAACGCGACACAATCCGCGCTGATCATGCCAGTGCCCAGCGACCCGACACTGTACTATATTTTTGTAACGCAAGAAGTATATCCGGCCGTTGCCCCGGGCTACGAGCTTCGATATGCAATTTTCGATCTGAAAATTGCGCCGTTTGGTGGTCTGATCGATCCGGATGGCAATCCAGCTAATGGCGCGAGTACGGTCTTGTTCACCCGGAGTACCGAACGGATCACTGGTAACCTGAACTGGCTTATCGCGCACGAATACGGCAACAACAACTTCCGCGCATACCGCGTAACAGCCCTCGGCATTGAAGCACCTGTCATTTCAAGCATCGGATCCGATCATTCCATGGCGATTCCGGAGAATGCGCAGGGCTACATGAAACTCTCGCCATTCAACACGCTCGCAGTTGCATTGTCTTCTCCCGGGCGGTCGAATGTCGTCGAGATTTTCGACTTCGCGGATTCGACGGGTGCCGTTACAAACTTCAGAACGGTCGACCTCCAGCAAGCCGGCGGTCAGGTCTATGGGATCGAATTCTCCCCGGGTGCCCAAAAACTTTTTGCATCTACAATTGGTAGCCCGAGCACCCTGCACGAGTTCGCGTACGACTCAACGTTGGGGACATACGTCAGAAAAGCGACGATCCCCGTGCAGGATCCTTCTCCGGAGATCGGAGCGATTCAAATGGGACCTGACGGCACGATCTATGTCGCACAAAATGGTTCGGGTGCGCTAGGTACTATTACAGCAAATGAAAATCCCGACGCCCCGTCCGGCTTTGTGGCCGATGGTTTCCCTCTCGCAGGCGGAACCTCCAGCACGCTGGGTCTGCCAAACTTCACACAAAATATTGTAGATCCTTCCCAAACCCCTTCTATCACCGTGGCCGGCGTTTGCTTTGGATTCCCCACTTCATTCATGGGCTCAGGGACTGATCCGATCGATACGCTCACCTGGTATTTTGGCGATGGTTCTAGCGAAAGCGGCATTGGGCTGGATTCGGTTGAGCACACTTATGCAAGTCCGGGAACATACATTGTTACCCTGGAACTCAGCAACCGGTGCGTAGGACTCATTACACCGGCACTGGTCGATACGATCACAATTTCCCCGACACCCAATGTCCAGTCTGGTGTCGTGTCACTGTGCGACGGCGGTGACGACGAGCGGATGGTTTCTATTGCGCCGGCGGATGCGACACCGGACCTAATCTATCAATGGTCGCACGGGGATACAACCCGCGACCCTCTGCCCCCCTACGATGCCGACTTTGCGGTGACCGTCACGAATGGAGCGGGCTGCTCGGCTGAAGGCGTGTGGGAAGTATTCGACAACAGACCGCAGGTGGAACTCGGTCCGAATCTGACATTATGCGAAAACACAACCGCGCTCACCCTCGACGCTGGCAATCCCGGTACCGGGATCAGTTACGAATGGAGAAGAAACGGCGTTTTCCTGGACACAACCCGTACGATTACGGTGCAGACAACACCTCCGTCTACTGGGGATGAATACCTGGTCATTATCGATGACGCCTTTACATCCTGTACGATCCGCGATTCGGTTACGATCACCATCAATGAAGACGCAGACTTTACTACCGCCGCATTTCCACCCACCACCTGCGGCGCTCTTGATGGTCGTATCGAGATTACCATCGGTGCGAGCGGCGTGTTTACGTATGTGGTGCAAGGGGGAACAGTTCCTCCGGTTACGGCTTTTGATGTGCCTGGTCCCTCCGGTCCCCACAGCGCCTCGGGACTTTCGGCTGGCGCGTACACGATCTTCGTTTCCAACCAGGTGACGGGTTGCGCGAATCAATCCACAGAAACATTATCCGACGGCAATTTCACGGCGACGCTCCGTCGCGCAGACAGCTGCGCCACGAATGGACAGCTGCGCGTCAGGATCACAACCAATGCAAACCAGTCACCCTATTCCTACCGGATTATTTCGTCGTCGGGTGATGTTGCGGCCAGTGGAACGAACGCTAGTGATGGCGATTTTCTTGGCCCTGTTCCCGCAGGGGATTACACTGCGGAGGTCACAAAGCTTACCTGTACGGTTGTGACCCCAGTCCGCACGATCGCGCCGGATCCGGATGTACCGATCACCAACGTGGTGATCGATAACTGCGCTCCTTCAATTGCCGTGACGACGCCAACAAATCCGGCTTATACATGGACCGGGCAATTTATTC
>DASPNN010000222.1:0-2503 GCA_035626495.1 Chryseosolibacter sp. | reverse complement strand
GATCCCGCTGGGCTTCAACCGCGCATTTGAAACGCTGCGAACTCAGGTGATCGCCTTTGGCAAGATCATCTCTGGCGCTTTGTCATTCAGGAAATCGCTCTCCGGTCCAATCGGTATCATGCAAGCCTTTGGCGTAGAATGGGACTGGGAAAGATTTTGGTCACTCACGGGTGTGCTTTCCCTTGTGCTGGCGTTTATGAACTTGTTGCCGATACCGGCATTGGACGGCGGTCACGTGATGTTCCTCAGCTATGAGATCATTTCACGCCGAAAGCCTTCCGATAAATTTTTGGAAACCGCCCAGAAAATCGGCATGGTGTTTCTGCTCGCCCTCATGGTGTTCATCATCACCAACGACATCATTAAAATGATCGACTAAGCGCTAAAATGCCGAAGTCCAATCTGTAGATCAGAAACGGGAAACTGCTAATTTTTAGTGATCTCAAACTCCACGCGGCGATTGAGCTTTCGCTCCTCCTCCGACGACTCCGCGACGATGGGTTTAGAACTCCCATAGCCATGGGCCTCGATTCGCTCGGCATCGATATTGAACTGGTAAATCAGGTAAGCTTTGATTGCGTCGGCGCGCGCCTGAGATAAACGGAGATTTGATACTTCCGATCCTTGTGAATCGGTGTGGCCGGAGATGAAGAGTTTGAAATTGGGGTGATCGATCATGAAGTTGGCGAGCTTGTCAAGATCCTGATGCATTGCCGGCAGAATATCGGCTTTGCCGTTCTCAAACTCCAACGACTCGAAGGCGATCTTGCTTTCGATCGGCTCGGCTTCGCGGTTGATCTCCATGTCGCCATCCATGAAAAAGATCTCTTCCATCCGGAAAAAATCGTCGCCCTGAATGATCAACAGATAATTGCGCTTGTTAATGAGTTGGAAGTCGAACGTTCCGTCTGGTCGCAGGTATTTTGGAGCGACCTCGACGCCTTCATCCAGGTCGATGATGGAAACAATGCCTTTAAAAGGTTTTTTTGTTTCCGAATTGATGAAGGAACCGTGCAGGTTCGCGATCGCCTCCGGTTGGGCTTCCATGGGCACCGGGAATGAGTGAAGGTCCAGATTGTTTGGATCGTGCTGCTCGGATCGTGCGTAATAGAGTGTTTTGGATTCCGAATCGATCGTAAAATAATATTCGCTTCCTGGTCCGTTGACAAGGGGGCCGATATTCTTGGGCTCCTCCCAATTCCCGTTTTTCCGGTACGATTTATAGATGTCGAATTCACCAAAGTTCAGCGGCTGCCCGTTGGAGCTGAAGTATAATACATTGTATTTGTGATGGAAGAATGGACTGACCTCGTTACCCCTCGTGTTAATGATCGGTCCCATGTTTACCGCTTTTGTCCAGGCGCCCTTTTTATCCTTTACCGTATAATAAATGTCGGAGAGGCCAAATGACCCGAGGCGGTCAGAAGCGAAAAAAAGCGTGTCCCCGCTGTGTGACAATGACGGGTGAGAATCCCACGATGTTGAGTTGATGTTCAGTCCGAGATTTTTGACGTTACCCCACGTACTGTCGGGCTTGAGATCTGCTTGGAATATGTCGCAGTTCCCGTGAGAATCCGGCGAGTTGCAGCGTGCAAAATAAAGCTTCTTCCCGTCTCGTGACAGGCAGGCCGAACCTTCATTGTAAGCACTGTTGATAGTTTTGAATTCCTGCGCTTCCATCCACTGTCCATCAAGCTTGATGGTGAAGAACAGATCTTCATCGAACTTACGCTGCATGTTCTGCTGGTGGGCGTTACGCTTGGATGTAAAGAGCAGGATGTTGTCGATATTTCCGATCGTCGGGGCGTAATCGGCTTTGGGCGAGTTGACCCAGTCGTCCATGCGCAGAAGCACCCCGTGCGGAGGCCTGAGTGTATCGATGTCTTTACGCATCTCCACCATCGCATAATATTCATCAAGCGGGACGAAGTAATCCTTTTGATCGCGGGTGAGCGTGTCATATTCGCTGCGAACACGCCCGACATCGACATTCTGCCGGTGGTGTTTGAGAATAAGTTTATACAACAGAATTGCTTCACCGGCCGGGCCGTGTTTCTCCGACAACCGAGCCAGTTGCCACAACATCGGAGTGTTGGTTGCGAAATTCTGTACTGTGAAGCTCTTCACATAGTTGCGCACAGCGTGATACAGGCGCTCGCCGCCTTCGTTTTCCAACTGCCGGATTTGCTTCAATTTCTGGGGGTCGGAATAGATCTTTGTGCCATTCAAATGGGGAAAAATAAAGATGTCAGATTGGCCGTAAGTGGTCACCGTATCGTTGAGCTGGACCAAATCCCCCTTTTTGAACTTCTTGATGGATTTTTGGGCATTTGTCGAACTGGCAACTAGCAGGAAAAAAGTCGAAATAAAGATTAAAAAGTAGGTTTTCACACAACCTCAATTTGATAAACGGACACACGAACCTCCCCGCCAGCAGGCGGGCCATATTAAAGTTGCCATAATTTTGCTTCTTTTACAACTCCACTGGCACTACTATTGTCCA
>DASPNN010000221.1:0-2825 GCA_035626495.1 Chryseosolibacter sp. | reverse complement strand
TTGTTGGTGGCACAGAAGCCAACTGGGGACCTCAGCTCTTGCTTCCTCCATCCATCAGCGGCGACACCTGGAGGAAATTTGTTACGCCTTCACATGATCTTGTAAATGCATTTGATGCAGAAGGTGATACTGAAAGAAAAGACGCGACAATCCTTTTTGAGAATGCGCCGTGGGCCGATGAGTTCTGGTCGGAAAATGTGAACGGAAGTGTTCCGTTCGCCTACAAATGGAAGAGTGCAAATGGTTGGGCCAGCACCAATCGTCAGTATATCCTGCGACTGGGCGACATCATGTTGCTGAAGGCGGAAGCATTAAACAAGCTTGGAAGAACGCCGGAAGCCCGTGATGTGCTGAACGACGTCCGTGAACGCGCTGGCTTGGGCAACACTCCGGCTACAACCACAGCCGAGATGGAATTGGCCATCCTGAATGAGCGGCGACTCGAACTCGCGCAGGAAGCGCAGCGATGGGACGATCTGAGAAGACATAACATGGCCGTTGACGTAATGAATAATCTCGTGGAGATTAATATCATCACCGATCAGCCGAAAGATTATGTAATGACTGCGGATAAGCAGTTGTTGCCGATACCTCAGTCTGAACGCAACAGGAATCTTCAGTTGACCCAGAACAACGGATATAACTAACCTCATTCTAAAAGTTATCAACATGAAAAAGATATATGGATTTCTTTCGCTGATGCTGTTCATTGCGGCATGGTCATGCGAAGAAAAAGACAATATGGACCCGGTAGGCAATTGGGAACTTACAGCGCCTACGATTTCGTTGCCGGCGAACAACGCACAGGTTGTTTTGGATGAAAACAATCCTGACGCCGTAACGCGTTTCGAATGGCAGCCCGCCACAACGACAAACCGCTTCATCGTTCAGTATGAAGTGGCATTGGTTGCGCCGGGAACCACGGATTATACAAACTCAATTTTGACGTTGACACCAGGTAACAACGCACGGGAGTTTTTCGTAACCCCGACAGCTGAAGAGATTGATTACGCACTTTCGGTAGCATGTTATCCGGCCGGCAGTACCGTTGATCTCCAGGTCGCTCTTATCGCCAAGTCGATCGACAAGCAGACCGTGGCAACGCAGAATATCAAATTTACCAGGTTTGCTCACGAGCGGGTTCCTTCTACTCTTTTCCTTACAGGTGAGGCCACAGAAGGCGGAACGGATCTGTCGAAGGCAATTGCCTTGCGCGCACAAACAAATGAAGACGGTGAGCAGACGGGAATCTTTGATGTTTATACCCATTTAACCGCTGGAACCACATACTTCTTCAGAGATCAGGCGATCGAAAAGTCGAGAAAGTTTGGTGGAAGCGGAGGCACGTTGTCGTGCGGAACAACAATCGCAGCTCCTGAGACCGGTGAATACAGAGTGCGTGTAAATGCAATTGCCAATACTTACGAACTTTTAAAGATTGAGAAATGGAGTTTGGTAGGTGATGCAGTTGAAGGCGGATGGGGTGGAGACGTCCCCCTGACATACATCGGTAACGGTGTTTGGGAAAAGCAAATTATGTTCTATCTCCCTTACGAAACTGCGGGCTGGATCCTTCGGGCTAACGGCGACTGGGGGTACCTGCTAAAACGTGTGAAAGGAACCGCTACAGCGAATAACAAAGGCGGAAAGCTCGTAATGGAGTCGGAAGCCGGTGCTCAGGGACTTGAGTTTGAAGATATGCCGGGAACAACCGGACTTCATAAAGTAACGGTTGATCTAAGCGCAGGGGCGTATACCTACAACCTTACAAAGGTTACGTTGCCTGTGGAGACTATCCTGGGAAAGGCAGCCGATATTCAGGCGAATGCCGTTTCCGGAACATTTCCCGTGCAAGGTGATATGCCAACGGAACTGTTTCTTCTTGAAGACGACAACATGATCCTTCAGTTTACAAAAGATGGCGATGTTTTCAAATCAGGGAAATTTGTAGCACTGCAGGCCAGCAAGTCGTATAGCCTTAACAGCGCGGCCGATGGCTCCGGAACCGTGTATGACGGCGATGACGATGGTGTAATCTCTGTCGATCATGATCAGGCTTACCAGATCAACATTGATTTCGACAAAGGTGAATTAAGCTGGAAGCATTGGAACCTGAAACTTTTCCATTGGGATGAAGTAGGTGGTGGCTGGGATCAGCGTCAGGAATTATTGATGACCTATACGCACCCTTATAAATTTGAGGTGACAGGTAACCTTTTTGGAGGATTTCATTCGAAATTCATTTCTCCGTGGGATGTACAATTTGGTACAAGCGCAACAGCGCTCACCGGCACGATGACCAATGGGGGGGCGAACTATACCGGTATAAGCCAGAGTGGAAGTTATAAAGCTACCATCATTGTCTCGGATGACTTTGCAACAGGTGAGTATAGCTTTGTAAAACAATAGTCTGTTTAGAACATATCATGAATGTCAGGATGCAACTCAGTTTGCATCCTGATATAACGTTATAATGGAAATTTATGAGTAGAGTATTTTTGAGATCGAGAGGATTTCGTGTGTTTGTGTTGGTTGGCGTGATAGGGACTGTTCTGAGTTGCTCATCGCCAAAAGAGAATGTCGAAACCCCGGCATCAGGGGATGTTGAATTCTGGCTGACCACGGGTGATAAACAGTCATTATTGGAAAAGAGTATGCTTGCTTTTAGTAATGATGAAGCATCCGGCAACGTGATCATCGTTGATACAGCACAGCAGTTTCAGGGGATTGATGGCTTTGGTTACGCGCTGACAGGTGGAAGCGCCATGCTGATGAACACAAAGCTCAACGCGCAAAAGCGTGCTGAGCTTTTGAAGGAATTGTTC
>DASPNN010000220.1:0-5806 GCA_035626495.1 Chryseosolibacter sp. | reverse complement strand
GGAACAACCGGTATGGAAAGACAAAGCCAGCTTGTGGGTGGCTGCCCGCCGCACTTATGTCGACCAGGTGCTGAAAGTGGTTGACGAAAACCTGCCCTACTATTTCCACGACATGAATGCGAAGCTGATCCTCAGGCCGTCGGAGTCGGATCGGATCGAAATCGGTCACTATGGAGGTGAAGATGTGCTTGATCTTTTTAAAGATAAGAATAATGACGGGCAGGGAATGCTCACCCAGTATAATTCCGGCAGCATGACCCAGTCATTAAAATGGAACCATGCAAATCCCAACGGCTGGAGAAACAATCTTTCGCTGTTTCGGACCAATTTCAAATACAGGATAAAGAATTCCTTTGAAGATTATTCTGTTTCGGCGTTTTCCGAGATTGAGGACTATGGTGTGAAGCTGAATCTTTCCAAAGACTCCGTATGGACGAATGGGACTTTCACGACGGGTTGTGAGTGGACCCGCCATGCAATTAGTCCGAAGGTTATCAACTCGCGGGGTTCTATATCAGAAACCGTTAAGAGCGGTTCAAGCGAGGGGGAGATTGCCAATGAATTTGCAATGTTCGTTCAACAGGAGTGGGCGCTCGGGAGCAAATGGTTGCTGAACGCAGGCGTACGCGGATCTGTAGCCCTCGTCGATGGGAAGGAGTATATATTTCCGGAGCCGAGAATATCGGCTCGATACAACCTGAGTGACAGCCGTGCCATCAAGTTCAATTATTCAAGAATGGTGCAGTACATGCACCGGATTTCGAACTCTGGCGTCTCGACCCCGACGGATGTGTGGTACCCGGTTACCGAACGCATTCGACCGCAGACATCGCATCAATTTTCCGTCGCATGGCAGCGCTTTCTTCCCTGGAAAAAAATGTTCTTCAGTGTCGAAACCTATTACAAGGCGATGGAAGACCTCATTGCGTATAAAGAAGGAACGAACCTGTTGCTCAGCGCGGAATTCGCTTCGCGTCTTCTTCAGGGAAATGGAAGGTCATACGGAACGGAGTTGCTGATACGCAAGGAAAAAGGAAGATTTACGGGCTGGATATCCTATACACTCTCGTGGTCATTCCGTCAGTTCGATGAAATTAATCAGGGTGAGTGGTTTCATGCGCGGTATGATCGGCGCCACAACGGCGCCATTGTAGCGCAGTACACGTTCGCGCGCAGGTGGGCGGCCTCGATGATATGGGAATATATTTCGGGCGCACGCTTCACTCCGGTTGTCGGGCAGTACGTGATCGGTGCGCCCACGCTGGCGGGGGTTGACCTGGTGCCGGTGTTTTCGAAGATCAACGCTGTGAAGCTTTCCGATACGCACCGCCTTGATCTTGGACTGAAATTCTTCAACGACCCTTCCCGGAAATTCAAGTGGACCTGCTTTGTCGGCGTTTACAACGCATACAACCGTGCAAGCCCGATCGGAATAGTGATCGAAGAACAAGAGAATGGGAAAATGAGGTACATGCAACCGGGCCTGTTTGGGCTGCTTCCTTTTGCCAGCTATGGAATTAAATTTTAACAATTTTATGAGCGTAAGACGTCAGCATGTCCTGCCCCGGGGACTTTATCGATTCGTGGCAGCAATGGCTTGCTCAGTTGGGCTTGGGTTCGGCTCCTGCATGCCCGACCCGCTGGAGGTAAGTGGTATTCCCGCTGTCAAGCCGGAGATTGTCGTCTCCTCCCAGATTTTGTCTGATACGCTGGTGGTGGTGGCGTTGACAAAAACAATTGGCGCTCTGGATGCTAGCGAAGACTCCGATCCCTACAAGCTCATAGACGAAATTGCGGTGACCGACGCGACGGTAAGTATCACGACGAAGGGAAAAAGTTATATCCTTCCACATCTGCAGGACGGCGCATACCAGGGCCACCACATTCCGATGCAGCCGGGCGACACGTGTGCGCTGAATGTGACGAGCCCATCGCTCGGCCTGGTGTCAGCTTCAACCATCGTCCAGCAAGCCGTGATGTTCGATACGGTGACGGCAGGCATCTACCCGTATGGCGACTTAAAATTTGCTCAGGTTAGCTACCGGCTCACCGACCCGGCGGCCCAGAACTACTATATGATCAATGTGCAGGCAGCCAAGCGGGAAGTGCGAATTCGCAATGTGATGAATCCCGACGCTTACATCAAGCTGGTAGAGGACAACTCCTTTAACGGAACATCCTTCTCGGAAGTGTTCATCTCGGCTCCCTACAAGTTTGAAAGCGGTGACAGCATTGCCGTTTCGCTCGTAAACGTTACTAAAGATTATTATGACTTTCTCAAGCTGCGCGCGGTGAATCGCCTCGGGCTTGTGGAATACCTCAGTGAACCGATCACATATCCAACCAATGTCAAGGGAGGAAGGGGCTACTTTAATCTTCATATTCCGGACGTGCGTGTGCTCGTGCTCGAGTAAGCATGCCAGTGCCGTTCTGGCGCCGGTTAACCGTCAACGGCAAGGTGTATAATAATTGGTTTAAAGAATAAGACCACATCATTTGCCGCGAAGTGCTCGAAGCCGCAAGGTTCACGATGAGCCATGCCTTTCGCCAACGCGAAGAAATCAAAAACAGTTTGGTGAAACCACGTATACGCTCAAACTTTAGAGATCACTTTCTTGAAGTAATTGTGAACGTTTTCTTCGGGCCACGCGCCTTTCTCGATCCCACCTTCGAGGTGTTGCTTGTCGCGATCAAGCACAAATGCCTTTCTCGCAGGGTCATATTTCAACTCCCGGAAAGGAAACCGGAATAATTTGCCACCCATACCGAGGAATGCGCCGACCTGGATGATGACTTCTTCGACGGCGTTCGTGGCTGGATTGACCACCAGGTTTTCGACTGTACCAAGGATTTCTCCCCGGAGGTCCTGGACTTTTTCGTCGAGCATCTCACGGACGGTAAGTTTCGACTGGGACTCGCCAACCCGCGTTTCGCCGGGGCGATTGTTATCTGTATTCGGTTTGCGCGTTTCCATATGCTCTTCGTTAAGTTGTAAAAGAGCATATGGATAAAACTTATGCCGCTCACCTGAGCGTGCAAAAACCGGCGGCAAGTCAGGCTTTAGAAGCTGCTGGCACCGGCGTTTGTTTAACATGCGCGGCAAGCTGGGCCGTTATCTGTGTCCAACCGTTCTGGAAATTTTCTTTCCGGAATGCCTCCATGGACGCAGGCAATGTGTGCAGGCCTGAATGCGTCAGGCGCAACAGGGTCTTGCCATTGTGCGGGGTGAGTTGAAACCGGACCTGGGATTCTCCCTCGTAGCCGTCGTAGCGCCACGAGTAGCTTAGGAAGGATGCCGGCCTGACTGCGGTAACCTTGCAAACATGCAGCCATTTTTGCTGATCGTCGCCGGCCAGGAATTTGAACTCGTGACCAACTTCAGCCTTGAAGCCAGGTATATCGAAATACCATTGTTTCATTTCTTCCGGGTCGGTAAGCGCACGCCATAGCCGATCAATGGGCGCATCGAGGATTCTTTCAATGACGATGGGTTTGAGGCGAAGCAATTCGGGAAAGTCGTTGTAAATGATTTCGCCGTACTCATCCTGGAGCGCTTGCTGCGCGGGATCGAATTCCTCAGTACCGAAAGGGTAAGTCTCATTACTGCCGGCCAGCATTTTTTCAAGACGGTCGAGCAACGTGTGGAAGCCAGCAGGAGCACCTACGGCATATTCTTCACCGAGCTTACTGTAAGTGAGCACGAGCTTGCATTTGTCCTTTCCCATTTCGGAAAGTTCCCACAGGCCATGCTCGCCTTCCCATGTAAATTCGAACCGGTGTGGTGGAGTTATGCTGATGACTTTGCCATGGGTGGCCGTTCTGCCTTGGTCCCGGAAGTAAATTGTTATTTTTCCACCCGGGCGAAATTCCATTTCAAAATCCGTGAACCAGATGCGTAGTTTCTCCGGATTTGTGATGGCGTCCCAAACAGTCCGGATGTCGTGGTTGAGTATGCGCTCGAACCTGACCCGGAAGCCCCCGGGCTCACGGGTTACTTTTCCTGCGTTTTTTTTCATGGGTTGATCTTTTTGGTTTTGTATCATGACGGTCCAGAAACTTTTCGAGCGCGTCGAGTTTCGAATTCCAGAATACGCTGTATTTCTCCACCCACTGCGCCACTTCACCGAGTTTTTTCAACCGTGCCTCACAATACCTTTCGCGGCCAATCGGGTGGATGGATACAAGGCCACACTCGGCGAGAATTTTAATATGCTGGGATATGGCCGGACGACTCATGTGAAAATTTTCCGCAAGGGCATTCACATTCATTCGCCGGCTCGCAAGCAGGTTGATGATTTCCCGCCGTGTGGGATCGGCAATCGCCTGGAACACGTCACGCCGCGCTTCAACAGCCATATATGTAAGTATTTACTTACGAAAGTAAATGTAAGTATTCACTTACGCAAAGATATTCGGTAAAATAAATGCAAGACCGGCATTTGAAGCTTGCTGGCGCCCTGGATATTGATTTTTTCGACTCCTGCATGGAAATCATCGACGACAGCAATCGCCAGGCGGCCACGTGCCGCCGTTAAACACTCAATAACCCGTAACTTTCGAATGCTATGAAAAGAAAATCTTTTATTACGGCCCTGGGTCTTCTTCCGGTGGCAAGGGTGTTCGGCGGGGTTCAGGTACCGTTCCTGTCGAACACCTGCAAAACCCAGCGCGATCAGGAGGGACCGTTTTACAAGGACGGTGCGCCCGAACGGAACAGGATTGAAACCAATGGCGCTCCGCTGCGGATCCGCGGACGCGTGATACGCGCAGACGATTGTCAGACGCCGGTGGCCAATGCTGTGCTCGACATCTGGCATTGCGACAACCAGGGCGACTACGACAATGAAGGCTTCAAATGCCGTGGCCTGGTGAAGTCCGACGCCGCGGGGAATTATCAGTTCACCACGATTTTCCCGCCGTCTTATGGGCGCCGCCCGCGACATATTCATTTCAAAGTACGTGCCGGGGGGTTTCCCGAGCTGACGTCGCAAATCTATTTCAAGGGTGACCCAAATATCAAAAATGATTTTGCGCGCAACGCCGAGGAGAGCAGGGTCATCGAGCTTAAGATGGAAAACGACATCCGTGTCGGCGTGTTTGATATTTATATCTGACGGCAAACCGCGGTAGGCGCCGTGCTTTCTTTCGAAAGTTTGCTGTATTTTGACTGCGCGAACTTAATTGGAATTTACAGATCTTTGGCATGCGCGAATACTACGAAGTTCCCCGCACGGGGTCTCTTTCCAATCTGATTCATAAGCGATCGCCGATTCCCGCTCTTGAAAGAGAAAAGGTGCTGGTCGGCGTCCGGGCAGTGGGCCTTAACTACGCTGACGTTTTTGCTGTCATGGGACTCTACAGCGCGACGCCGCGCGGCACATTCACACCAGGATTGGAATTTGCAGGTGAAGTCCTCGAAACCGCCTCACCATTGTTTCGACGTGGCGATCGGGTCATGGGTGTGACAAGATTCGGCGGTTATACCTCGCACATTGTGGCAGACCCTGACTATCTGATGCCACTTCCGGCGGGGTGGACCTTTCAGGAGGGTGCCGCCTTTCCTGTTCAGACGCTCACAGCCTATTATGCCATGAAAACACTGGGCGATATCCGGCCGGGTCAAACCGTGCTCATTCACAGCGCGGCGGGTGGCGTTGGATTACAGGCGAACCGCATCGCAAAAAAATTCAGCGCGTATACGATCGGCGTGGTCGGCAACCCGCAGAAACTTCCGGTACTAACTACCGAGGAGTATGACGCGGGTATCGTACGGGACAAGCATTTTGAGCATAAACTGAAAATTGCG
>DASPNN010000219.1:0-4310 GCA_035626495.1 Chryseosolibacter sp. | reverse complement strand
TTTATAATTAGTTCTAATTCCGAGTGTGTGGCAAGTTGAGAGAAGAGTTTACTCAGTGGCGGGCGGTGTTTCGAGGCAACTGAGTTTGTTTTAACACGAAGGCACGAAATATTGAAATGCAGGGGAGGTCATTGGCAGGCGTACGACGAGTTCCGCGGCGCCGGTTCGTTTGGTGACTGCCATTTCAAGACACGAAAGCCACTGCAAAGGCAACACTTCAAATGCGGTTAGCTGCAAAATGGCCGCTGTACATCCAGCGGTTTTTTCGTATCTTGCATTGTCTTCGCTGGCTGAACTGATTCATTTTGTTCGGAATTCCGTACATCCTTGAGATAGCAGGCTCCCTGCGAATGACTTAATTTGCCCCTTTAGCTATGAGAAAAAACCCCACCAGTCTGGTAAGGCTCTTGCCCCTTATCTGCTTGATGTTCGTGCTTCAAACTGTAAGCGCACAAAAAGTGAAGGTCACGTTTGGCAAGCTCGACAAGGATCTGCTCACCATCAACACCTACCCGAAAGATCCCGAGGCGCACGCGGTGATCCTTTACGACAAGGGATACTTCAACGGAACGGAATTCAAGTTTACACGCCACCTCCGCCTGAAGGTGCTCACGTCCGCGGGAGCCAATTTTGCGAATTTCACGGTGCAAACGCCGTCAAAAAGTTTTATCAAAGGCATCACTTACAACCTGGAGAACGACAGTGTTGTCACCACCAAACTGGAAAAATCGAACATCTTCGAAGAAGAGATCATCCATCGCTTCAAGGCATACAAGGTGTTTTTTCCAAACGTAAAGCCGGGCTCGGTGATCGAGCTTGAATACAGTCACGAAAGCATGCCCTTCGAATGGGAGTTTCAAGACCGGATACCGGTAGTCTACAACGAGCTCGTGGTCGAAGAAAACCGCAACATCGCCTTCACGAAAAATCTTTACGGCTTTGAGACGGTGAAGCAGGAAGGGAACAATCGCTGGATTGCCCGCGACATCCCTGCCCTGAAAGAGGAGCCATATATGAATCACTACAGCAACTACCTGACGCGCTTCGAATTCGATATAGAAAGCATCAACCTGCCGCAATGGCATTTCTACAAAGAATTTTCCACCTCATGGGAAAGCGTTGGCAAAGCCCTGATGGACAACGACTATTTTGGCGGCATCTTCAAGTCAGGATCGCGGACCGGGTCGCCGTTCCTCAACGAGAAAGCAGAACAGCTGCAGGCAAGCAGCGCGTCGACCGAAGAAAAGATCCGCGAAGCTTTCCGCTACATCCAGGAAAACATCAAATGGAACAAACAGGAAAGCGCGTTTGCCAGCAGCGAGTTCAGAAACAACTTTTTGAAGAATCACAGCGGTAACAGCGGAGAGATCAACCTGCTCCTGCTCTCCCTGCTCAACAAAGCAGGGATCAAAGCCCTGCCCATGGTAATGAGCACCCGTGACAATGGCGTTCTCAACCAGGCCAGCCCCGCGTTCAGCAAGCTCAACCACGTGGCCGTTTATGTCAAGCACGAAAATATTACCATGATCCTCGACGCCAGCTCGCCGTATACGGTTCCGGGAATAATTCCCGAACGCTGCATGAACTTTTTCGGATGGGTGATCGATCAGCCAACCGGATTTTTTGTCGATCTCACGCAAAGCAAAGCCAGCCTGGTCAAACAATACATCCGGATATTTTCAGAGTCCGGCAACATGGTGGCGGAGATCACGAATACTTACGAAGACTACGCCTTCATGGAGTGGATCGAGAAATACGAGGAGTTCGGCAACGACACCGAATACTCGAATTACCTGAGGTCGATAGACAAATCGGTCGAACTGACCGGTTACAATGTCAAGTCCGTCGACAAGAACAAGCTCAGGGCCACTGAAAAGATCACCGTCAGCCTCGGCGGTTCGGATTACCTGCAGGACATCGGTCAGGCGCTGATCCTGAATCCCTTCGTGATGAACAGCATCGACAACCCGTTCAAATCCGACACACGGAAATTTCCCATCGACTTTGTCTATCCGCGCGGACGGTCGATCTCTGTTTCAATCGTGCTGCCCGAGGGCCATGAAGTTGCCAAGCTGCCCGAATCCGTAACACTCGATTCGGGGATCGGGGCAAAATTCTCTTTTGTCACCAACACGATGAACAACATTGTCAATATGCGGTGCGATTTCCTGATCGTGACGCCATACTATGTCGAATCGGATTACCAAAAGCTGAAGAACTTTTTCAGCGAATTCGTCAGCAAGCTCAGTGAGCCCGTCGAAATAAGAAAAAAGACCTGAACATGAAATTCTATCTCTGCAGCGCGCTTTTATGGATATCGGCGCTCGCCTACGGAAAAACGTCCGCGGTTATTGAGGAATCGCGCCTCGAGCTGGTCGTCAGCAGCCCGCTCAGCCTGGTGGTACGCGAATACACCCGCATCACGATCCTCAGTGAAGAGGGATACGAGCACGCCGTGTGGCAGAACTATTATGATTCCTTCCGGAGAATAAGATCGCTAAAATATTCGATCCTCGATGCCGCCGGAAAGCGCATCAAGAAGCTCACGAAGGCCGACGCATTGGATATACTGTGGAACCCGTCTTACGAAGTCGGCGATGCCCGGGTGGTGATACTCGATCCGCAATACAAGAGCTTTCCCTTCACCGCCGAGATCGAAGCGGAGATCACCTACAATGGCTTTATCAGCTTCCCGGTCTGGATGCCGAGGTTCGCGCATGGCGTGGAGGTGAAGAAAGCGAGACTCATGCTGCAGGCTTACCCCGGCTTCGAATTCCGCAGCCAGGAGCTCAATGGTGTCAAAGCCGCCGAGGTGACGTCGGGCGCGACATTGAACACGCACATCTGGAAGCTTGACAGTCTTCCCGCGCTAAGCCATCACGCGAGCTATAAAGCATTTTACGCGAGCCAGCCCCGGGTACACCTCACACCGGTCGAGTTCAGTCTCGAAGACCGCGTGGGTAATTACAAGTCATGGGCGAATTTTGGCGACTGGTTTTTCGACCTGAACAAAGGCCGCAACACGTTGCCCGAATCCACCCGCACGTTTGTCGACGGCCTGAAAGGGAAACATGCCGCCAACCCGTCCGGCCTGGTCAAAGAGGCGTACCAATACATGCAGGGCAAGACACGTTATGTGTCGATCCAGCTGGGCATTGGTGGATTCCAGTCGATCCCGGCAAACGAAGTTGAAAGGACCGGGTATGGCGACTGCAAAGCCCTCACCAACTACATGAAGGCGATGCTCGACTACGCCGGCATCTCCTCCAATTACGTGCTGGTGCACGCCGGCGCCGACGCCGCCGATGTGATCGCCGATTTCCCGAGCAACCAGTTCAACCACGTTTTCCTCGCTGTGCCTTTGGCTTCCGACACGCTGTGGCTGGAATGCACAAGCCAGACAGTACCCGCCGGATATATCGGAACGTTCACCGATGACCGCAATGTCTTGTGGATCGCGCCAGGACAAAGCAAGGTGATCCGCACCCCTGTCTACGACGCGGCCGCAAGCACAAAAACGAGCGAGTGCCAGGTCGTCCTCGAGGAGACGGGCAACGCGACACTTGAATATAAGATCAGCCAGGGCGGCCAATACTTCGAAGAGTTCATGCGGTACAAAGGCTCGCTGCCCGAAAACCTCGAAAAATTCAACTATGCCAAATTCAGCTTCAACGATTTTACGATTAAGTCATTCGAATTCAGTGCCGGCGAAACGCCAGATCCATCTCTCGACCTAAAATTCAACATCGCAGCCAGGGGCATTGGCAAAATTTCCGGTAACCGCATGATCCTTTCACTGACCTTTCTCCAGGGAATCGACAAGGAAGTAGAATATGATCCGGCCAACCGGCATTGCGAAGTGAGACGCGGCTTCACGCTGAGGGACCGCGTGGAAGTTACCATCCCCGAGCCATACCGGGTCGGTTTCATCCCCGACGAAATTTCCGAAACTTCGGAATTCGGCTCGGTCAGAATGAAGGTGATCGCGAAGGAGGGTAACAAGGTTCATTTCGAACGCGAGGCTATCCTCAGAAAGGGCAACTTCACGAATGAGTTGTTCGACCGTTTTTACGAATTTTATAAAAAGATCCGGTCTACGGAGCAGTTGCGGATGATGCTGCAGTCGAAGACGTAGGGAACTTGCTGGCTTGTAGTTTCTCGTTTCACCCGCCTGTCTCCTTATTGGGTGCGTCGAGATGGTTGTTGCCGGTTACTGATTAGTGATTACTGACTTCCGAGTACTGATACTGACTACTGACCACCGACTACCGCGCAATAATAAGAAACCCCCTCAGAGTCACTCGAAGAGG
>DASPNN010000218.1:0-12375 GCA_035626495.1 Chryseosolibacter sp. | reverse complement strand
ATCGAAGAAGGGCTGAAATGTCTGCAGGGGAAAGGAATAGTGAATTCCATCAGTTTAAAGGGCGGAGAGGCAGAATTTATCCGGCAAGCCAGGCTGGTAAAACGGTATGGCGCGGCAGTTGTCGTGATGGCTTTCGACGAGCAGGGGCAGGCCGATACATTTGAGCGCCGGATCGCAATCTGCAAACGCGCGTACGATATCCTTGTCGACGAAGTGAAATTTCCCGCGGCGGATATCATCTTCGATCCGAACATATTTCCAGTTGCTACGGGTATTGAAGAGCACCGGAACTATGCGCTCGATTTCTTCCGGGCTGCAAAGTGGATCAAAGAAAATCTGCCGCACGCGCATGTCAGCGGTGGCGTAAGCAATGTTTCATTCAGCTTCCGCGGCAACCAGAAAGTACGGGAGGCGATGCATTCGGCTTTTCTCTATCATGCGATTCGCCACGGTATGGATATGGGCATTGTTAATCCAACCATGCTCGAAGTGTACGACGAGGTCGACAAGGAGCTCCTTGAACGGGTCGAGGACGTGCTGCTGAACCGGCGCGATGATGCGACCGAACGCCTGCTCGAATTCGCTGAAACCGTGAAAGGTACTGCAAAGAAAAAGGAAGCAGACGATGCGTGGCGCGCCGGCACGGTCGAAGAACGACTCACACACGCGCTCGTGAAGGGCATCATCGATTTT
The DNA here is from genome assembly GCA_035626495.1 of Chryseosolibacter sp. Taxonomy (GTDB): domain Bacteria; phylum Bacteroidota; class Bacteroidia; order Cytophagales; family Cyclobacteriaceae; genus Chryseosolibacter. The sequence continues at coordinate 11,682 of DASPNN010000218.1, read as the reverse complement.
ATAGACCAGGATACGGAGGAAGCGCGTCAGCAATACTCGACTCCTTTGAAAGTCATCGAAGGGCCTCTGATGGATGGGATGAATGTCGTCGGCGACCTGTTCGGCGCCGGAAAAATGTTTCTTCCCCAAGTGGTAAAAAGCGCGCGCGTGATGAAAAAGTCGGTCGCCTATCTGACCCCGTTTCTCGAGGAAGAGAAAAGGAAGAATGGCACAGTACAAAAGGCAGCAGCCCGGATTCTGCTGGCAACCGTAAAAGGCGATGTGCATGACATCGGCAAGAACATTGTCGGGGTCGTGCTTGCGTGCAATAACTATGACGTGGTCGATTTGGGTGTCATGGTGCCCCCCGAAAAGATCATCGAGGCAGCGAAACGGGAAAAAGTGGATGTCGTTGGCTTAAGCGGTTTGATTACCCCGTCTCTGGACGAAATGGTGCACGTCGCCAGGGAAATGCAACGGGAACGCATGCAGCTGCCGCTACTGATCGGTGGTGCCACGACGTCGCGTATTCATACGGCGGTGAAAATAGACCCAGCGTACGAGGGCCCCGTGGTGCATGTGCTCGATGCCTCACGCTCGGTGCCAGTAGCCAGCGAGTTGATCAGTCCCGAGACCCGCGATCAATTCAAAGAAAAAGTAAAGCTCGAATACCGGAATCTTCGCGCCGATCACGAAAGCCGCAAAACCACCAAGAACTATATCTCATTGTCGGAAGCACGGAAAAATGCGGTTGCCATCGACTGGGGCTCCAGCACATTGACCCAACCGCAGTTCACCGGAAGAAAGGAACTCCTGAACTATCCCCTCGATGAGATCCGTAAGTATATCGACTGGACCCCATTCTTTCAGACATGGATGCTTGCGGGCCGGTATCCCGGGATTTTGCAGGATCCCATTGTCGGAAAAGAAGCGACAAAACTTTTTCAGGACGCAAACGCGATGCTCGATCAGATCGTTAGAGAGAAGAGCCTGCAGGCCTGCGGGGTCGTGGCATTTTATCCAGCGGTTCGCAGTACAGACGATGTGCACCTGTTCCGCAGCCGTGGCGAAGAAAAGCCATTTGCGGCTTTCCACTTCCTCAGGCAGCAGAATAAGAAAGCACAGAATCTCCCGAATTTTTGCCTGGCGGACTTCATCAGCCCGGAGCAAGGCAAGGATCATCTCGGCATGTTCGCCGTGACTGCCGGGCTCGGTCTTGAGAAACTGATCGCGCGCCATAAGCAGCAACACGACGATTATTCGGAAATCATGGCCAAGGCGTTGGCAGACCGCCTTGCGGAGGCTTTCGCCGAAGTACTGCATGAAAAAGTGCGGAAGGAATATTGGGGCTACGCGAAGGACGAACGCTTGACGAATGAGCAATTGATCGACGAGCAGTACTCAGGTATCCGGCCGGCTCCGGGTTACCCGGCGTGTCCCGACCACACGGAAAAAAAGTTGTTGTTCGAGTTGCTCGACGCAGGGGCCATAGGCATTCAACTCACCGAATCCTACGCCATGTATCCCGCCGCGGCTGTAAGTGGCTTTTATTTTTCACATCCGGATTCGAAGTATTTCGGCCTGGGCAAGATCGAGAAGGATCAGGTGAGGGACTATGCGGCACGAAAAGGCATGTCGGTCGAAGAAATTGAAAAATGGCTTTCACCAAACCTCGCATACGACATTTAACCATTTCACATCCACTCAGCTTAAAATGAAAGTAGTTGACCACTTAAAGAAAGCGAACGGAAAAACATTATTTACGATCGAGATCCTTCCCCCTTTGAAAGGAGAGAACATTCGCAGCCTGTTTGATAACATCGACCCCCTGATGGAATTCAAACCGCCATTTATCGACGTAACCTATCACCGCGAAGAATTCCTGTATAAGAAAAAGGAAAACGGCCTGCTGGAAAAACGATCGACCCGAAAGCGGCCCGGGACTGTGGGTATCTGCGCTGCGATCCAAAACAACTACAGGGTCGACACCGTTCCCCACATTATCTGCGGTGGCTTCAGCCGCGAAGAAACGGAGAACGCGCTGATCGACCTGCACTTCCTCGGTATCGACAACGTGCTGGTGCTGCAGGGCGACGCCATCAAGAATGAAGGCCGCTTTGTTCCCGAACCCGACGGTCATAAGTACGCCTCCGATCTTTTGCAGCAAGTCGTGAATATGAACCAGGGGAAGTATCTGGACGAAGACCTGCAAAACACGGCACCGACCAATTTTTGCATCGGTGTGGCGGGATACCCGGAAAAGCATTTTGCTGCCCCGAACATGAAGACCGATCTGAAGTACCTGAAATTAAAAGTCGACCTGGGCGCCGAGTACATCGTCACGCAAATGTTTTTTGACAACAAGAAATATTTTGAGTTTGTCGATAAATGCAAAGAGGCTGGCATTCACGTGCCGGTTATTCCCGGGATCAAGCCGATCACGACCAAATCGCAGATCAATGTCCTTCCCACCACGTTTCACATCGATATCCCTGAAGACCTGAACGACGCGGTGGAAAAATGCAAGGACAACGCAGCAGTCAAGGAGGTTGGGATCGCATGGGCCATCGAGCAATCGCGCGAACTGATGAAGGCGGGAGTGCCGACGCTACACTTTTACTCGATGGGCAAATCGGATCCTATCTACCGGATAGCTAAAGCGTTGTTTTAAGTTTTAGCCCGCTCACGCTCCCTTTCATCAAGGTGGATGGCGAACTAGCAAGCCTGGTACACAGCGCCTTGTGATAAAGCGTTATCCGCTAACGGACGTTTTCAACCGAAAACGTTCAGCTGGTTTCCACCAAAGCTTTTTTTTTTGCCCGAAAACGCGCTTTTTGAGAGTGGATTCAAAATTGAATCCGCAACGCGGACCAAAAGCCCTTTTGTCTATGTTTAGGAATTACCTGAAAATCGCATTTCGTTCCCTACTCAAATTCAAAGAATTTACGGCAATTAACCTGCTGGGATTGGCGCTGGGCCTCACTGCAGGTCTGATGATCATGATGTATGTCCTGGATGAGCTGTCGTACGACCAGTTTCATACCAGGAAGGACAGAATCTATCGTGTAGAAACCGCCTTTCATACCGGCGATGAGGAGGGGACTGGCACCAACGACGCCAACGGTTGGGGTGTGGGTGCGGCTCTGAAGAATTTCCCCGAGGTAGAAGCGGTGATGTATGCCCGTGGAGCATCCGGACTTCTGATCAATCACGACGGGAAAAAGATCCGGCAGCAAATGCATTTCGCCACACCTGAGTTCTTCCAAATCTTTTCATTTGAGCTCCTCAAAGGCAACACGGCCAAGGTATTGGTGGAGCCGTACTCCATCGTGATTACCGAAGATATGGAGAAGAAATATTTCGATGGAAACGGCCTCAATAAGACGCTTACCGTGCAGGATACTTTGGACCTTGTCGTCACCGGGGTCATGAAAAACATTCCATCGAACTCGCATATCCAACTCGATGCCCTTATTTCATTTTCGACATTTACCACGGCGATCTATCCCGCCTTCGATTTTAATGGCGGATGGGGTAATATCAATGTTCGTAATTATGTGCTACTGAAGGAAGGTGCCGATTTTCAGTCATTCTCAAAAAAAGCTTCGGACATCTACGTCCAACATGCCGGCGAAGCACTAAAGAATTGGGGGGTTGAGGCGCGCGTACACTTTGCACCGCTCACCGACTTGTATCTCACTTCAAAAAGCGGAAACGGCATGGGGCCAGTGGGCAGTCTTGATCGTGTTTATCTCATGTCGGGAATTGCATTGTTTGTGATCCTGCTGGCCTGCATCAACTTTATCAATCTTTCAACGGCTCGTTCTGTTTACCGCGCCAAGGAGGTCGGCCTCAGGAAGGTCGCCGGCTCGAATCGGTTTAGCCTGATCAAACAATTTTTAAGCGAATCTTTGCTTGTCACCATTTGCGCAGTCTTTGTCGCCCTGGCGTTCGTAGGGGTGCTGTTACCCATATTTAACAGTATCATCGGTAAATCCTACACGATGCGCGCCCTGTTGTCGCCCGAGATGATCGGCGGCGCGCTGGTCTTGATCGTAGCGATCACCTTGCTTGCTGGCTACTATCCGGCAGTGCTGATGTCCGGTTTAAAACCTGCCGAAGTCTTGAAAGGCAAAATGCAGACGAGCTCCCGCGGGGTGCGGCTGCGCCGGACGTTGGTTGTCTTCCAATTTGTAATTTCAGCAACGCTTGTTCTTGGTACGCAGGTGGTGATCGATCAGCTTCGGTTCATGCAGCAGCAGGATCTGGGTTTCGCCAAAGATCAGATTGTTGTCATCAATGCCGCGCGTGTGTCATCACCGAACCCGGATGCGCATGAAACATTCAAAAATGAGTTGAAGGCCCTCGCGTTCGTGGAAGATGTCACTTTTTCAAATTCCCTTCCGGGCAACCCCGGATGGACCGGTCAGGTGTCTTTTCCGGAAGGACGGCCGGCAGACGAAGCGGTCAGCGTAGAGTATATGGCCATTGACGAAAACTATCTTCAGACTTTGGGTCTGACATTGTTATCCGGGAAGGATTTCAGCATGGTTTCGGAGGGGGACCGTCAGCAAGGGCTGCTCTTAAATGAAACCGCCGTGGCCGCCTATGGGTGGGAATCTCCAGAGCAGGCCATCGGAAAAAAAATCCAGTCGCCCTCCGGATACCCGGCCGGGCAGGTTATCGGTGTTGTGAAGGATTATCACCAACTCGGATTGCAACAAAACATCGGTCCAATGGTGATGGACCTGAATCCAAGGGCAAGCTACCTGTATGCGGTGCGTTATAAAGCGGCAAACACCGCCGACCTGATCCAGGCATTGGGCGAAAAGTGGGGCACCCATTTTCCCGGGTTTGAATTCAACTACTTTTTTCTTGATCAGGATTTTGAAAAACAATATCAGGCGGAGCAACGGCTGGTAATAGTCTTTGGTATTTTCTCGGTCGTGACGATCCTCATCGCCGTCATTGGACTGCTGGGCCTCGTCTCATTCATGGTCGTGTCAAGAACGAAGGAGATCGGCGTGCGAAAGGTTCTCGGGGCCGGCGTTATTCACATTGCATCGATCCTTTCGAAGGAATTTGTCCGGCTTGTGGTGATCGCAAACCTGCTGGCTTTTCCGCTGGTTTGGTACCTGGCCAATGAGTGGCTTCAAAATTTCGCGAACCGCGTGTCGGTGAGCCCCTGGATCTTTGTCATCACGCTGTTGGCGGGCGTGGTCATTACGTTTCTCTCGATCAGTTTTCAAACGGTGAAGGCTGCGATGGCCGACCCGGTAAAATCTTTGCGGTACGAATAGCGGCTGGCGGGTTGCGGCAGCTTTTGGACGATTTTAAATTTTATTAAACATATGCTAAAAAGTATTATCGTGACGGCTATCCGCAACTTGGTCCGGAACCGTTCATTCTCGCTGATCAATCTCGTGGGATTGAGTGTCAGCATGTCGCTCGGCCTGTTGATCATCCTGATTATCCGGGAGCAATACACCTACGACAATTTCCATCAGGACACCGATCGTATCTACCGGGTGAATACGCGGGCGATCCGCGAGGGAGGCACCGAAGATTATGCCTCCACAGCGTTGCCAATCGGCACGGCGCTCAAGGAGGAGTATACTTTCGTCGAAGAGCTTGTGCGCATCAACGCGCGGCTGAACACGGACGCAGTCTATAAAAACGTGAATGTACCATTGGAAGGTTTTTTTGCGGATGACTCGTTTCTACGTGTCTTTAATTTTCCCTTGATCTCCGGCAATCCGGCCACAGCATTGAAAGATCCCGACAACATTGTCCTTACCAATCAAGCCGCGAAAAAGATTTTCGGCGACGCGAGTCCAATCGGGCAGACGATCACATTATCCGGGTTCGGCGAATTCACGGTAACGGGGGTACTCGCCGACTTTCCGAGCAAGACGCATTTCGAATTCGAGGCGCTGGCTTCACTAACGTCCTTCCCGGCGCTTGAGCAGCGGGGTGTATTCGGCCCCACCATGCAAAATTGGAATAACTATTACTCAAATTATGTGTACGTGAAGGTCAAGGAAGGGACCGACCCGGCCGAACTCGAACGGGCGCTCGCCGAGATCAACAAAAAATATTATACAGGACTGAAGCTGGAAACCCGGGATCGCGGCTACACTTTTTTTACCATGCGTTTGGATAAGATCACGCCGGGTCCTGAACTGTCCAACCAGATGGGTCGGGGGATGCCGGATCTGTTGCTTATCTTCCTTAGTACGCTTGCTGCTATTGTGATGTTGATGGCCTGTTTCAACTACACAAATCTGACGGTGGCGAAGGCGCTTACGCGCGCGAGAGAGATCGGTGTAAGAAAAATTATCGGCGCACGCCGTTACCAGGTTTTCATTCAGTTCATTGGGGAGGCGATCGTGTTTTCAGTCGCGGCGCTGATTTTGTCATACTTGTTTCTCCAAATACTGAAGCCGGCATTCCTGGAACTTGACCTCGCGCAGGAGTTCGACACCGATTTGAAAGAAGATATGTCACTGTACGGAGTCTTCCTGTTGTTCGCTATTGTAGTCGGAATTCTTGCAGGTCTGTTGCCTGCGGGTTATCTCTCTGCTTTTAAACCTGCGAAAGTCCTTAAGGACTCGGCGAATCTGAAGATTTATTCCAGGCTTACATTGCGAAAGATCCTGGTAGTTACCCAGTTTACGCTCTCGATTGTTTTCATCATCGTTGTTCTCGTGATTTACCGGCAGGTAAATTATATGGTGACAAAGGATTACGGCATTAACGACAAAGACATCATGAACATTCGACTCCAGGGCGCAAATTTCCAGCGTCTTGCCAACGAGCTGTCTGCTATCGATGGCGTTGTGAACGTGGGCTGCGTATCGCATCAGCTCGGAACGTGGGCTGACCGATCCAGTGATTACCGGAAAAGCCCCGAGGACAAACCATTTGGCATGCGAGACTTTATCGTCGACGAGAATTATGTTTCAAACCTCGGGATGAAGTTTCTCAGCGGCGGAAATTTCGATCCTCAAAAGGAGGGTGTCATTGAACGCCATGTCATCTTGAATGAAGAGGCGCTCAAGCTCTTTGGGTTTTCCGATGCCAGGTCAGCGGTTGGACAGCAAATCTTCGTCGACGACTCGCTCGCCTTGACAGTCTCGGGCGTCGTAGCCAACTTCCATTTCCGCCCTTTAAGCTACCAGATTGGCCCGCTGGCGTTGCGGTATAACAAGGACGGGATTGGATTTCTCAGCGCGCGGATCGATCCGGCACGCAAAGACGCCGTAGTTGCCGCGGTGGAATCTGCTTGGAAAAAGGTTGATCCGGTGCACCCGCTGCAATGGAATATGATGGCCGATGAAATTGATCTCGCTTATCGTGACGCCGGATTTTTTGATATCGTAAAGATCGTTGTCTATATCGGCTTTCTGACCATCAGCCTTGCTTGCATGGGGATTTTGGGGATGGCGATGTACTCAACTCAGACACGCGTTAAGGAAATTGGTGTTCGCAAGGTAATGGGCGCGACTTCGGAGCAGATCACAATGTTGCTCAGCCGTTCATTTTTCGTATTGCTGCTGGCTGCCGCAGTCATAGGTGCGCCGATCGGTTACTATTTTGGCGCCGAGTTCCTCACCCTGTACGCTTACAAGATCGACCTCACAGCGACACTTATCGTTGAAGCTGTGTTGATTGTCGGCGTCCTGGGCATCGTGATGATCGGCTCTCAAACATGGAGAGCTGCGTCTTCAAATCCGGTGAATGCGCTGAGGTACGAGTAGCGCCCTGCGCAGTGGCGTGACAAAGCCGCGCGAATGGAATAAAAAAAGCCGTCACCTTAAGGTGACGGCTTTTTTGTTCACGGGCTCGTCTATTTTCTGGTGTAGTCTTTTGCGCGGCGCCCGAATTCTTCAAAGATGAGGTTCACGGCCTCGCGGACGGTGCCTTCGTCTTTGATGAACTCGTTGTTATTGATGAGGCCGGAGGCAAAACCCTGCCATACGATTCGTCCGGTATTTCGATCGGCGAAGGAAATGATGAGCGAGCCGGCTTCAAGGTCATAGGATGATGTATCCGGCATCCCGGCGGCCTGGTCTCCCCAGTACTCGGGGCCGTATCCTTCACCGCCACGTAGCCTTACCGGTTTGTCGAACACGCGAAAGTTCACGATCATGTCGGCGTTATCCTTGTTGATCTCATATCCCAACCCCGTCATCTCGCCTTTCACGGCGTCGCGGATCTGCGCTTTGAGAACCACATCGTTCAGAAAGTTCACACCTGCATCGAGTTCATTGTCGACCTGGGAGGCCCAATAAAACGTTTTGTATTTTGTAAAATCTGCGTCTTCAATTTCGTCAGATCTTACTGTGATCGTCTGGGCGGCAGTGGCCAAGGCGCCAAACGTCAGCATCAGTGCGATGAATAGCTGTTTCATAACCAAATATTTAGTTGGGATCTGAACGGAATATTTCCGTGCCGCGGGATGGCATCCGTCGCTTTGTCAGGCGAGGCCGCTGTAGTACAGGTTAAATTCCAGCGGACTGGATTCCTTGAAACCATCCGCCTTCAGGTCTTCGAATATATCGCTGTCGAACTCAAGTTCGCGGATCTCCGGGGTCCCTTCCCGGGGGATCGTGAGCTCGACACCTTCGAGATGGAATGGGTTGACCCTTACCAGCACGACAAAATCGTCGAACTCCTTTCTGAAATATTGATGAACGATATTGCTGCCCTTAGCCATTCTTTTTTTATTTGATCCATGGATCGGTTCACATTGCCGGAAAAGATCGAAACCGAGCGGCTTCGGCTACTGCGGCTAAGGTACGAAGATGCGGAGGAAATTTTTTATACCTATGCCAGTAAACCGGAAGCGACCAAATTTCTCTCATGGCCAACGCACCGGTCGATCGAGGATACGCATTCTTTTCTTCGGTATGCCAACGCGGGGTGGAAGGCCGGGACAGATTTTTCATACGGTATCCGGTTGAAGACATCGAACCAGCTGATTGGCAGTTTTGGGTTGCTTCACGAGAAAGGCAAAATTCAGATCGGATATGTGCTGAGTCCTTCTCAATGGGGTAACGGGTATGCCACCGAAGCATGTAGCACGGTGATGCGTTTGCTCAGGACGCGCAAAGAATTATACCGGGTGAGCACCTTCGCCGATGTCGAAAACGTGGCTTCGATCCGTGTGTTGAAAAAAAGCGGACTGGTGCCGGAAGCCACGCTCGTCAAGTGGTTCCGTTTTGTCAATCAGAATGACGAGCCCAAAGACTGCATGCTGCTCTATCTTCCTCTGAAACATTGATCAGTCATTCGCGAACCGGTGGTTGGTGAAATGTTCAAATGTATGGGGGAGCAATTCCATTTTTTCGAGCACTTTGTCCTCGAGCAGCGACGCCCAACGACGCAGGTATAAAACTACGTCCGATTTGATGTTGTGCCTCAGGTACCGTTGGCCTGGCGGAAATGTGCGCAGGATAGCGGGGTCGGACAGGCGCTCAAGATGGCGCAGGTCGTCTATGGAAAATCCCACTTCGACCAGCCGGCCAATAACCCAGTCGATACGCGACCCGCTTGCCGGACAATAGTCGTTGAGCTGGTCACTCCAATCGCCCGAACGTTCCATGGCCCGGCGGTGGATCTCCTCCCTGGTGAGCAATGTGATCTGCTGGGCAAGAAATCCGCAGTTACAGCTGCCCATGTGGCCCCATTGATAGCTCGCGCTACGCTGCAGGTGGTCGGCAGTCATTCTCAGGGCGATAACGATTTCAAACGTTGCTTTGGCCATTTGGAGACGGTTTGGCTTAAGTCCCTTACCAAAGGAATTTACCATTTATCGGTAACATTTGGTAATATTTAATCCCTTTGCTATACTTGCCTCATAAACTTTTTTTCATTTATGGGAAAAGGCGACAAAAAATCATCAAAAGGTAAGCGCTGGAAAGGTTCTTACGGTGTGAACAGAAACAAGAAGGCGATTAAGGCCCGGTTGAAGCGTTCATCTGCCAAGAAGCCTGAGAGCGTTGTTGCCGAGTCCGCCCCGGCCAAACCGAGAAGGACGATCAAAAAGAAAGCTGAAGCATAAGAGAAGCTCAATAACTAAATGATAAGATTTGCAAACATAGCATGGTGGTGGCATAAGTCGGAACCCGATTTGTGAACAGCCTTGTTGTGTTTTAAACTTAGCCGAAGGCCTGCTGTTCACAGCAGGCCTTCGTTTTTGTAAGGCATACAAAAAACGATTGAAAACGCGGATATGAACTACACGATTACCACGGCGACTAAAAAACTGTTGGCCGATACGCTGACGCCGGTGAATATTTATCTCAAGCTCAGGGATGTGTTTGCCTGCAGTATCCTGTTGGAGAGCTCGGATTACCATGGCCATGAAAACAGTTTGTCTTTCATTTGCTGTGAACCCCTGGCTTCGGTGCGGGTGGAGGGACGGGAAGGGGAGATGCGCTTCCCCGACGGCAAGCTCAACAAATTCAAACTCGACAGGACCGGCGATGCTGTGAAGTACCTGGACGAGTTTCGTTCTGCTTTTAAGACGGCGGACACGCCAGGAAAATATGAATACAACGGATTATTTGGGTACATGGCGTACGATGCAATCCGTTTTTTTGAAGATGTCAACATCACCGTGCCGACGACAACCATTCCCGACATACTTTACCACCTGTACCGTTATGTGATTGTCGTCGATCATTTCTCCAACGAGCTCACAATTGCGGAAAACTTCGTCGAAGGTGTGACCGGAGGTGGCTTCGACCCGGGTAAGATCGAGCAGATCATCTTCAGCAACCGTTTTTCCACTTACAAGTTCTCGCTTACCAATACCGAAGAGTCAAACTTCACCGACCAGGAGTTTCTACATGTGATCGAAAAAGGAAAAGAGCATTGTTACCGCGGTGATGTATTCCAGATCGTCTTGTCACGACGCTTTACCTGCGGCTTTAAAGGCGACGAGTTCAATGTTTACCGCGCGTTGAGGTCCATTAACCCTTCGCCGTATCTGTTTTACTTCGATTACGGCAGCTTCAAGTTGTTCGGTTCCTCCCCGGAAGCTCAGCTGCAGGTGAAAGGTGAACACGCCCACATTTATCCGATCGCAGGCACATTTCGGCGGTCGGGCAACGACCAGGAGGACGCCGAGCTCGCAAGCAAGCTTGCCGCCGATGAAAAGGAAAATGCCGAGCATGTCATGCTGGTGGACCTCGCGAGAAATGACATGAGCCGGAACGCTGAACATGTTACGGTCGAAGTGTTCAAGGAGATTCAGTTTTACTCGCATGTCATTCACCTGGTTTCAAAGGTGACTGGCCGTGTCCGTAAAGATTCGTCGGTTATTCGAATGGCAGCCGACACGTTTCCCGCCGGGACACTTTCCGGCGCGCCCAAACATATGGCCATGACCCTGATCAACCGGTATGAAAATACGAACCGCGGATTTTATGGTGGAGCGATCGGCTTTCTCGGGTTCAACGGCTCTTTCAATCACGCGATCATGATCAGGACATTTCTAAGTCACGGGAATAAACTGGTCTATCAGGCGGGTGCAGGCGTCGTTGCCAAATCACAGGCCGAAAGCGAATTACAGGAAGTCAATAATAAACTGACAGCATTGCGAAAGGCAGTGCTGATGGCTGAGAAGATCTGAACACTATATAACTACGACAGAGATGAAAATACTGGTCCTTGATAACTACGACTCGTTCACTT
>DASPNN010000217.1:0-2236 GCA_035626495.1 Chryseosolibacter sp. | reverse complement strand
CAAGTGGGCCGCCGACCAGATCATTGCAAAGAAAAAATACTCGCTGGCCGACTATCGTGATACATTCACATCGCTGAACCTGGCTGGAAACCCGGAAGTCATCCTGTTCCGTCAATACGAGACGGGAGTCCTGACCCATGCGTTGAATTCTTATAATAACAAAGAGCCTCAGACCGGCGTGTCGAAAGACGCCATCGATTCGTACCTGGCTTCCGACGGTCTGCCCATTAAAACATCGCCACTCTATCAGGGTGATGATGGCATTGCGAAGGTGATGGCCAACCGCGATCCCCGGATCTATGAGACCTTTGTCTCCACGCAGTTGCGTTTGCAGGGAGTCACTTTCAATTATTCGACAACCGGCTTTGCAACACACAAGTTTCTGAATGAATCGATTATGCAGGACCCGGTTGGCAGCTCGAACCTGAACCCGACGGACGCGCCCGTTATCCGGTACGGCGAGGTTCTTATCAATTATGCCGAAGCGTCGGCCGAGCTCGGAACGGTAGGTGGAACGGCCCTTACACAAGCTGACCTCGACAAATCGGTTACCGTGTTGAGAAGCCGGCCTGGCATAGCGATGCCCGCATTGCAGGTGGTCAATGGCGAACCCGCAGTAAATGGTGTCGTTTACGATGACCCGGAACGGGATCCCGGCGTGCCTTCGATGATTTGGGAAATACGCAGGGAGCGCAGAGTCGAATTGATGATGGAGGGATTCAGGAACAACGACCTTCGACGCTGGAAAAAGCTCGAGTACGTGGACACGAAGGTGAATGTGGATATCAACCGCGGCGCGTGGATCCGGAAGGCGGATTATCCGTCCCTTAACAAGGCTATTGTCCTTTCGGCGGGAACGGAAGGATACATTATTCCCGCTCCGGCAGAAGCGTCGCAGCGGATATTTTCAGATCCGAAGGTTTATCTGAGTCCGCTTCCTCTGGACCAGATCACTTTATACCAGGCGCAGGGAGTTGAGTTGAAACAAAACCCTGGCTGGTAACAATCTGTTTGGGTTTCTTGTAAATGGGGTTTAATGGTCCTTCCTTTTCGGGAGGGCCATTTCCTTTAAGAGGGTTTCAGGTCGGTCGGTGTCGAAATGGTGAAAACTCCCGGAGCGTGCATTTTATCTGATCCGGAATACGCGGCTTCACTTCGGTTTGTACTTTTCTCTTTTTATATTGAATTATACTTTGGCCCGTTTCACGGGTCGTCTTGAGAAAGGGCCTGCGACTCCGGCCTAGAATTAAAACGGTGGATATGCAAAGCGATGAGAGTAGTGTTTATGCCGTTCCGCACAAAGTGTATGCGGGTACCGGCACCGCGCTCCTTTTGGAAGGACACATTCGCCAGATGCTCGAAAATTCCGGAGACCCGTTGCGTGGTCTGCTGGTATCGGGAAGCACAGGCGCCGGCAAATCATTTCTCATTGAAAATTATCTGGAGCGTTTTGACGGCTCTCATCCGGTACTGGTTGCGCGGCATTATCAGCAGCATCAGAATATTCCTTACTTTGGATTCAAGTACAGTATTTCGGATTATTTAAGTCAGGTCTATAACAGGTGGAATAAAACGGAACTCCAGCGGTTTTCGGAGGGGCTCAAGGAATATCTGGGCGACAGTTTCCTCCTGCTTGCAGAATATATTCCGGAACTCGCTTTGATTTTCGGCAAGACAGTTTCGTCGGCGTCATCATCGTTGACGATCGAAAATCAATTGTACCCGCTATTTAAAAAACTTTTCGGTTTTCTTGCGGAGCATTATCGGCGCCCTGTTCTTTTTTTTACCGACGACTTGCAATGGATCGATGCTTCCGGTGTCAATCTCCTGAAATACCTCTTAATGAATTTGTCGACACGCGAGCTGATTTGGATCGGGGCGTGCCGGACACCGCAAAACAAAACGACACTGCTCCGCCAATTCACCGAAGAGCTTGACTTCAGTAAAATCAGGATTGAAAACATTTTCCTGAAAGGACTTACACGCGACGAAGTCAGGCAATTCGCCGAGATGACTTTGTCGGGAAAATGTCACACCAGTCTGATCGATACCATTTATAACCTCACGGATGGCAATCCCTCGCATTTGCAGGCTTTGTCCGAAAGCCTGAAGAATACAGATCTCATCTGGCTTGACGAAGAGGTGTGGTGTTGTGATTCCGCCGCTATTCTAAAACAATATGAAGGCCTGAAAGCAGAGCGAATTCTCTGGAGCCACATCAACAGGCTGTCCCCCG
>DASPNN010000216.1:0-2906 GCA_035626495.1 Chryseosolibacter sp. | reverse complement strand
AACCAGCTTGAAAAGTTTGATTTGGCTGAAAGCTATATTAATGAAGGTATAAGATCATGTGGGGCAGATTGCTCGGAGGCAACAAGGTTAGAAGGGGCGTTCGGGCTTGGTGCGTCATATTTTCGGCAAAAGAAATTTCGAGAGGCGATGCGGCATTTCAGCGAATCCTTTGAACTCGCAAATAAGACGGAGAATAAGCGCTTCCAGGCAGAGAATTTAGTTCTTATAGCGCGGTTGCATATCATTGAGGGCCGGGTTGAAGAAGGTTTAACAGCTCTTTCCCATGCAGAACGAATCGCCCGGAATTCAAACTTTGATGCAATCCTGATAGACGCATACCGCGAGTTTTCGACCTTCTACCACAAACATCAAAACTTCGAAAAAGCGTCCTACTATCAGAACCAATACATCACACTCAAAGACAGCGTCTACAACGAAGAGCTCATCTACAACCTCGCAAAAATCCAGACGAATTACGCCGAGCGCGAAAACATAGCCACCATCCAGGCCAAGGAAGAGGTGATCAAGCGTCAGCGCAGCCTCAACATCGCCATCGGGATCATCGCCGTGTTGGGCTCGTTGCTGATCTTCGTGCTGCTGCGGTCGAACCGCATCAAGAAAAGGGTCAACGCCGCGCTGTCGGATGCCAAAACGATCATCGAAGAGCAGAACAAGCAGCTGCTCAACTCCAACATCCACCTGAACAAGGAACTCAAAGAAAAGAACATCGACCTGGAAAAGGCTAACGTTTCCCTGCGCCGGGTCAACGACGAGCTCGATAACTTCATCTACAAGACGTCACACGATATCCGGGGACCGCTCGCAAGCCTCAAGGGTATGTGCAACGTGGCGCTCATCGATGTCAAAGACCCCGTCGCTCTCAATTATTTGCACAAGCTGGACGTTACCGCCGAAAAGCTGAACACGATCCTCACCCGACTGCTGATCGTCAACCAGATCAACAACTCCACTTTGTCGTCGGAGCTGATCGATTTCCACAAGATCGTCTCCGATGTGCTGCTGCTGGAGAAGAAAAAGGGCCTGCCCCCGCGGCTCAACATCACCAAACGCATCGACGACAACATTGAATTCTACTCCGACCGGGAGTTCGTCCGCATCATCCTCGAAAACCTCGTGGACAACGCCATCAAGTTCTACAACGACTCCGACCGCGTCACCCCGTTTGTCGACATCGCCGTACAGCAGGAAGGCGAATTCGTGCGCGTGCGTGTCACCGACAATGGCATCGGCATTAGCCAGGTCCAGCCGGACAAGATCTTCCAGATGTTCTCCCGCGCCTCGGAACGCTCCGAAACCGGTGGCATCGGACTCTACATCACAAAGACCGCGGTGCAAAAGCTCGGCGGAAACATCGACCTGAGAACAACTCCGGAGGGCTACACGGAATTTTATGTGACGCTTCCGCTGGCGGTGGAAAAGGTGATGGCGTAGGGGACGAGCTCCGGTTGAAGCGTGAGCTGCAGACGAGCGAAGTTAGTTGCTCCCGAGCGGTCGAGGCCTGTTGCCGGTTGCCGGTTGCCGGTTTTTTCGGGTTACGATGAGTTTGAGCTTCACCGCCTATTGTTCGGTAGCCGGGTAATCAGCACACCGATTAATGGCGGGGGGCAAGGAAATCAAAAAACTGCAGATTTGATTCAAGGGGTCCGGGAAGGGGCACGGCCAGCACTGATCATTCGCCGCGCCCCGAGGGTCTTGTAATCCCGGAAAATAATGACAGCCGGTTTAGAGCAAAGACTGTTCCTAATTCCGAATTTGTAGTTGCTAATTCCGAATTGTTGTTTGCTGCGTTCGTTCGTGCTAGTTGTTACCGATTACTCGTTACTGGTTACTCATTACTGGTTACTAGCTACCTGTCCACTGGTTGCAGGTTGTTTGGGATGTTTGGGTTTTTCGGGGTCTATGGCTTGGGTGTCAATCGCTTGGCGCGGGTGACGGTGTCGGCCTTGACGAGGGTGGAGTCGGAGCGTGCGGCAAGCAATCTTAATTTGCGTTTTGATAATTTCTTCGAGGCAACAACTTTCGGCTCGCGCACGACTTTGGGCTTAAAATGAATGGCGCGGCTGAACATAGCGAGGTTGACTGCCGGCACCGGGGCTTCGGTTTCGATCACCTCTTCGATGTATGCTTTTTCCCCTGCCGGTGCCTTGGCTACGATGGTCTCAACTGCGCTCGAGTCCGGAGTGATGATCGTGTCGCGAACCAGCTCCGCGTACATCGGGTCATCCTCGACTGCATCGAAGTGTGTTGCCCGGCTGAACATCTCGGGTTCAAGCTCGAACTCTTCCTGCTTGGTGTCGATCGCCTCCGCCAAATATTTTTTCTTCATGAACGCCTCATCCTTCTCCAGCGCCGCCCATGCCTGCTCGTCCATGAAATGGGTCGCGCGGCTGAACCACTCGGCCTCCTCCGTAAATTTATCCATATGGCTTTCACTCCTGTCTTTCAGGTACCGGGCCAACAGGAGTTTCACTTCCCGGCGCGTGAGCTCTTCTTCGCCGGATAACGGATCCTGGGATACAAAGGGGGTGTACGGAATTTTCGCGTCGGTGTCCTCGTACACGCGCACATAACGCGAGGTCTTCGCTTTGGTGATATTCGGCACCAGCCACAACATGACGATGGCCGAGACGACGCCCGCAAGCATCAGGACTTTCTTGATTGGTTTCATAAAGATGCGATTTTCGGTTTTGTAAATGATTTTGTCTTTAATGTCATCAGCACGATCACGACCTCTGCCAGGAGCATGTTGCCCGACATGCCAAGCCATTGCGAGATCGCGTAGTTGTGCTGATAGGGAACGTGAAGGAAAAAGAAAATGATGTGCAGGATCCGGAAGGTGAGCACGACAGCCGCCACCGCGTAGGAACGGATCATATACTGAATAT
>DASPNN010000215.1:0-2255 GCA_035626495.1 Chryseosolibacter sp. | reverse complement strand
AGCGGACTCCGACGACTGTGAATACAGATGGGAGCTGTAACGATCGGAGTTATCCGCGTTCGCTTTTTTGAGCCAGTCGATGAGCGCATGGCGAGCCGGTATGTCTTCGGAACGCAACTCATAAAGTGCTTTTCTGGCCGCACGCATGGTGTCGAGCCGCGTCGGGTTGATGGTTTTAATAAGGTCGATTCGGATGTCCTCGATGATCGCCTTGCTCTTGCTTTGCTGCTCGGCCTGGACCAGCAACCGCGTCACGTAATTCTGATCCTTTTTAATGTCGTCTGTGAACGCTTTCCACGCACGATCCTTCGCCTGTTTGGCTGAAACCTTCGCTTCTTTTTCAATAAACTCGATTTCTTCCGGCAGAACCAGAACCTCATTGATGATCCATTCCCGCATCTTGCGGATGCAGTCGTACTCCGCTTCCCAGGCAAGTCTCTCTTTTGATTTATAACGCTCATGCGAGCCGGAGGTCGAATGTCCTTGAGGCTGCGTCATTTCCACAACATGCACCAGCACCGGTACATGTTCCTCACGGCAGATCTGTTCAGCTTTCTGGTATGTCTCGACCAACTCGGTATAGTCCCAACCTTTAACTACAAAAATTTCAAATCCTTTCTCGGTTGCGGTTCGCTGCAACCCGGCAAGCGCTTTTGAAATGCTGCCCTTCGTCGTATGATACTCCTGAGGAACGGAAATACCGTAGCCGTCATCCCAAACCGACATGAGCAACGGCACCTGAAGGACACCGGCAGCATTGAGCGCCTCGAAGAACATTCCTTCCGAAGTCGATGCATTGCCGATTGTGCCGAAAGCAACCTCGTTGCCGTTCAATGACAGATTGTTGTATTGTTTCAGCGCCGGATTTTCGCGAAATAGCTTGGAGGCATAAGCGAGTCCCAGCAGCCTAGGCATTTGCGCAGCCGTCGGTGAAATATCCGCACTGCTGTTTTTTTTGGTGGCCAAATCCTTCAATCTACCGTCATCGTCAAGCAGCCGGGTCGCATAAGGACCCGTCATGAGCCGTCCCGCCGACGCCGGATCCGCATTCACATCGGTATGCGCATAGAGTTGGGCGAAGTACTGTTGTGCGGTCAGCTCGCCAATGGCGAACATAAAAGTCTGATCGCGATAGTATCCCGACCGGAAATCTCCGTTGCGAAAAACCTTTGACATGGCGATCTGGGCGACCTCTTTTCCATCGCCGAAAATGCCAAACTTGGCCTTTCCCATGAACACCTCTTTCCGTCCAAGAATACTAGCCTCCCTGCTTTCCACGGCGAGGCGATAATCGGCGAGAATCTCCTTTACTTTCGCCTGCGAGTATCTAATTTTCGCTTCTTTGATCACGATTAAACTTTAGGACTGGAATCGATTTCAGGACTTCGAGTTCAAAAATAGCCATTACCCTCCTGCTTTCAAACATGCCGTTTGTCATCAAAATATTAATTCAGTTTTTTTAAAGAATCCAGAATTAACCGGGCGCGGACACATGTTTCACAGGTGAATATTTTGAAGTTGACAAGTCGTTCACGGCCGCTGAAAATCCTATCGGTAAAATCCTATATTTGCAGCCTCTAAATCGTTTGAATTATGATTGTTGGTGTTCCCAAAGAAATAAAAAATAATGAAAATCGCGTAGCCTTGACCCCCGCGGGAACGCAGGAGCTTGTCAAGCGCGGACATACCGTTTATGTTCAGGCCTCGGCGGGAACGGGAAGCGGTTTTTCGGACGAAGAATACAAGGCCGCCGGTGCCAAAATCATCGCCGATGCGGCTGAAGTTTTTTCGCTCGCCGAAATGATCATTAAAGTAAAGGAACCCATTGAACAGGAATACAAGCTGATCCGAAAAGACCAGCTCGTTTTCACTTATTTCCATTTTGCTTCTTATGAGCCGCTGACGCACGCTATGATCGCAAGCGGCGCGGTATGCCTCGCCTACGAAACTGTCGAGCGTGCAGATGGCAGCTTGCCATTGCTGATCCCGATGTCCGAGGTGGCGGGGCGGATGGCGATCCAGGAAGGAGCAAAATACCTGGAGAAGCCCATGAAGGGGCGTGGAATACTTCTCGGTGGAGTGCCTGGCGTGCGACCGGCGAAGGTGCTGGTGCTGGGCGGTGGCATTGTCGGAACGAATGCCGCAAAGATCGCCGCCGGCATGGGAGCCGATGTCACGATCATGGATGTCAACCTGACGCGCCTGCGTTACCTGGACGATGTCATGCCTAAGAATGTTCACACAATGGTCTCTAA
>DASPNN010000214.1:0-5382 GCA_035626495.1 Chryseosolibacter sp. | reverse complement strand
TTTTTTGAGCACGTCGACTATTTTTACTCCCGCGGACTGAAATACGTGAAGTCCACAGATGTATCGCGCGACGGCGTTCTCGAAGGACCGGCGTTTGGCTTTTATCGTGAAATACTCGACACGTTCCCCGACATCGCCGTGCTGGCAAGCGGCGGCGTTCGCGGGATCGATGATATCAAACGTCTCAACGACATGGGAATCTTTGCGGTGATCTTCGGCAAAGCCTATTACGAAGGTATCCTCAAGCTCAAGGACCTGGAGCAATTCCTTGTAAAAAAGGAAGTGTGACAGTAAGCTTCCGGTTTGATGACCGCTTATACGAATTAGACCTGATTAGCTGCCATCAGTCGACAATGTCCTGCAGCTTGTACTTTTCGATGATGTAATAAAGGAAGTTGAAACTGAGGATGGAATCATCCTGTTTTTGACTCGCTTTTTCCGCAGGCTTCGAAGTGGGAACTACCTTATCAGATTTCTTCTGTTGCGCAGGCAATACCGTCGGATTTGTTTTTGGGCTTGAAGTTTCGCGGTTTGTCGCGATCGTATCTTTCGGCGTGGTCAGGTACTTGGTCACGTAACGGCTGTCGGCTTCTCCCGGTGAGAGAATAATCTTATCCCTCTCCAGCTTGTCTTTTTCACTATCCGAATATTCCACCTCCATAATGCCGGAATCCTGCGCATCAACGTGCGCGGCAGGCGCCATCAGGGCGATCAACAATATGAGAAGGATGAGATGAAGTCTGGTCTTCATTTATTCCAGTACCGGCAAAACATTGCCTTGGTTCTTTTGTTTCGAAAAGTACAAAATTAACCGGATATAGTCATTGGGACCACATTTTTCTGCAAACGAAGGAAAACGCCAAATTTTAACGAAAAACTGGGATTTTGCACTTTTATGGCTAGTTTTCACCGACAGAAAGCGATTATGATCACATGGGAGGATTTCACCAAAGTCGATATACGGGCCGGAACCGTCGTTAGAGCGTCCGGGTTTCCAGAGGCGCGCAAGCCTGCCATCAAGTTGTGGATTGATTTAGGACCTTTGGGGGTGAAACAATCGAGCGCCCAGATCACCGAACATTACGATCCGCAAACTCTCATTGGCAGGCAGGTCATTTGCGTGGTAAACTTTCCCCCAAAACAAATTGGAAAATTTGTGTCAGAAGTGCTTGTCACGGGCCTGCCGGATTCCGATAGCCATGTAGTTCTTTGCACGACCGACAAACCCGTGCCTAATGGAGCGCGACTATTCTAATGTTGCAAAATGATTTACTTCTCCCAGCTTCCTGAGATCACAAACGGGACCATCCGGGCGCTTCACGAGGACCAACCTGTGTCTTATTTGTTGATCGATAGCAGGAAGGCCGCCCCATATCAAGGCGCAATTTTCTTCGCAATCAAAGGTGTACACCACGACGGTCATCAGTTTATCTCTGCGCTTTACGAAAAGGGCATACGTCAGTTCGTACTCGAATATATTCCCCCCGGGATGGAATTGCTGCGTGAATGCAATGTCATTGAAGTAAAATCTTCGGTTGAGGCTTTGCAACGGATCACGATCTTCCACCGGTCATCATTAAAAATTCCAGTTATCGGGATCACGGGCAGCAATGGAAAAACGATCATCAAAGAATGGCTGTTCACCCTGCTGTCGCCGGACCACCGGATCGCGAAAAATCCGGGCAGCTACAACTCGCAAGTGGGTGTTCCCCTCTCTGTCTGGCAGCTGGACGGCCAGCACGAACTTGGAATTTTTGAAGCCGGAATTTCACGGCCGGGTGAAATGAAACGGCTGGCAGCCATCATCCAGCCCTCGATCGGCATCTTCACGAACCTGGGAACCGCACACGACGAAGGGTTCGCAAGCGCGGAAGAGAAAATTTCAGAAAAACTGAAGCTATTCGAATCTGCCAAGACTGTCATTTATTGCCGCGACCACGCATTCGTTCACGAGCATCTGACCCGCAAGAATATTCCTGCATTGAGTTGGGGATTCCACGACGCGTCCGATATCCGGGTTCGGCAAAATAATTCCATTCTATCGCTCACGTATCAGAAGCAGGAGTTTGCTGTTCCTTTGCCTTTTACCGACGCGGCCTCTGTCGAAAACTGCATGCACTGCATTGCCTTGTTGTTTTATCTCGGATACCAGGTCGACAAGATCCGGGAGCGCATCCTCCTCCTGCGGTCTGTCCCCATGCGCTTAGAATTAAAGCAGGGCGTGAACCAATGCCAGCTGATCGACGACACGTACAACAACGACCTGGCCGGGCTCCAAATCAGCCTGGATTTTCTCGCCAACCAGCATCAGAAGAAAAAAAAATCGGTGATCCTTTCGGATATCCTGGAATCTGGAGCCGCTGATGACGCCATGGCACGCGCCGTTGTTGAATTGATCTCGGGTAAAAACCTGCATCAATTTATCGGTATCGGAAAACGGCTGGCTTCACATAGCAATGTCTTTCCGTCGCACGCACAATTTTTTCACTCCACCGACGAGTTTTTGTCGAGCTTCGACCTTGACAGGTTCAACGACGAAATCATTTTGATCAAGGGCGCGCGCGCTTTCCGTTTCGAGCAGATCGTAAACCGTCTTCAGCGAAAAGTGCACGGAACCGTAATGGAAATCGACCTGGGCGCCGTTGTTGACAACTTGAATCACTTTAAGTCGATTTTACGGCCGGAGACCAAGATCATGGTCATGGTAAAAGCGTTCGCTTACGGAAGTGGCAGTGTTGAGATCGCCAATGTACTACAATATCACAAAGTCGATTACCTCGGTGTTGCCTATGCCGACGAGGGCATCGAACTGCGCAAGAATAATATTGCCGTCCCGGTGATGGTCATGAACCCCTCGCCCGAAAGCTTTCAGTCACTGCTTGACTACAATCTTGAACCCGAGATATACAGCTTCCGTATCCTCGAAGAATTTTTGCGATTTCTCGGTGGTCGGGCCGCCGCCATTCACCTGAAGCTTGATACCGGGATGCACCGCCTCGGGTTTGAACCGGTCGATATCCCCGGCCTGCTGCAGACCTTATCGAACAACCCGCAAGTGCGAGTCTCGAGCATCTTCAGTCACCTGGCCGGCGCGGACGACGCGGCCCACGACGATTTTTCAAATTCGCAGGCCAAATTGTTTCGGTCGATGGCCGACGATATCGCACAACGTCTTGGCTACAGGCCAATTTATCATTTGCTGAATTCGCCAGGCATTTTGCGTCATCCACAGCTGCAGTTCGACATGGTGCGCCTGGGGATTGGACTATATGGAATTGATCCTACAAAAGCTCAGTTCAAAGCGCTCAAACCGGTTGCGACGCTGAAAACAATTGTCTCTCAGGTTAAGCACATTAAAGCTGGCGACACCATCGGGTATGGCCGCCGTGGGAAAGCGGAGCATGACATGTCATTGGCTACGATCGCGATCGGCTACGCCGATGGTTTCAGCAGGGCCTTCAGCCGTGGGGTGGGTCATGTGGTCATCCGCGGAAGACCGGCACCTGTCGTGGGAAACGTTTGCATGGATATGACCATGGTCGACGTCACGGGCATCTCCGTTGCCGAGGGCGACGAAGTAATTGTATTCGGAAAAGAAAACCCGATCCACCAACTGGCCGAAAAGATCAATACAATTCCCTACGAGATCCTCACCAGCACCAGCGAGCGCGTCAAGCGCGTGTTTGTCGCCGAAAGTATTTGATGATTGGCGTCTCTGACGTGCCGAATTCATTTGTTTGAATCCTTCGTGTAAATCATTGTTTGTGAATACCTAGGCCTATATCTTTGCCTTGTTTAAAATTATTCTAAATTAGATTTGTTGGTATTTAATAAGACTGTGGCTGACATGAAACCAGGTGAATCGGCTGTAATTGCCGGTTTTACGGATGATGTGATATCAGTCAAGTTAATGGAAATGGGATGCCTGCCAGGTGTTCCCATCCGGTTTAATTTTACCGCACCATTTGGAGACCCCGTGTGCATCAGTGTATCGGGTTACGAACTGTCGCTGCGGATTGAGGAGGCGGCAACCATCACAATATCGGATTAATGTCGGCAAAGAAGCGGTTGAAAATAGCGTTGGTGGGAAATCCGAATTCCGGCAAATCGTCTTTGTTCAACCACTTGACGGGTCTGAACCAGAAGGTGGGCAATTTTCCCGGAGTGACGGTCGAGAAAAAATCCGGGACCTGTTTGCTGGGCAGTGGAGAGGAAACCGAGATTATTGACCTTCCGGGAATTTACAGCATCTACCCCCGAAGTCTGGACGAACGAATCGTTTCAGAAATTCTCCTGGATCACCATTCATCTGCAACGCCGGACAAAGTGGTCGTCATCGCAGACGCCACGAATCTCAAAAGAAGTCTTTTACTCGTCACCCAGGTTGTTGACCTCGGCCTTCCAACGATCCTGGCGTTGAATATGGTGGACCTGGCCGCAAAAGCCGGAGTGAGCTATGATCTCAAAAGCCTTTCGGCCAGGCTCGGCGTGCCGGTCGTATCGATCAACGCCAGAAACGGAATTGGGATCGGTGAATTAGAAAAAGCGATAAGTCAACCCACGGAGATTCCAAAAGGTTTCTTCCCCCTGTGGACAGAGGCAATAGAGCCCGTGAAGGAAGTGAGAAACTCGCTCGGCGTTGACAACGACTATGAAGCCTACCAATTCCTGGAACAACCGGCCTCGTTGAGATTTCTCTCCGAAGACAAACAGGATATGCTTCAGGTGATACGCAACCGATTCAACCTGTTCCCCGGCAAATTCCAGGGGGCTGAGACGATCCGGCGTTATCATCTCATCCAGGAATTGATCGATGACATAACGATCCGGGCCGCCGACAGGAACTGGAAACAGTACTCCAACAGTCTTGATAAAATCCTTTTGCATAAGGTTTGGGGGTATGTGATTTTCCTTGGTATCCTCTTTCTGATCTTTCAATCAATTTTCGCCTGGGCTGAAGTGCCGATGGACTGGATCGACAGGTCATTTGCCAGGCTTTCGGGTTTCCTTGTGGAAACCCTTCCAGCGGGAATACTTACGAGTTTGATATCGGAGGGTTTGATTCGAGGAATTGGCGGCATCCTGATCTTCATTCCGCAGATCGCAATCCTGTTTGCATTTATTTCTGTGTTGGAGGAGTCGGGTTATATGGCGCGGGTTGTATTTCTGATGGATAAGATCATGCGCAAATTCGGATTGAATGGTAAAAGTGTGGTCCCGCTGATGTCTGGCGTAGCGTGTGCGATCCCCGCGATCATGGCCACACGTACGATCGGCAACTGGAAAGAGCGAACCATCACCATCCTCGTTACCCCGCTCATGAGCTGTTCTGCCCGTCTTCCCGTGTTCACTGTACTGATCGGCTTGGTGGTTCCCAGTGAA
>DASPNN010000213.1:0-2149 GCA_035626495.1 Chryseosolibacter sp. | reverse complement strand
TACAAAGTCTATCTGTCTTCTTCCTTGCGAGTCGATATTCTCGACAGGGCTCCACAAAACTTTACGCCCCAACGCTTTCTCGAAATTTTTGATCGTATACATGATCACCGCATAAACCATTTGCTGATGAAACTGCGGATTGGTTTCGCTTGGAAGCAGGCCGTCGGATGCAAGAATATCCGGATCATTAAGATCGACCGGATAGTACGTCGCGTCACTTGCCGGATCGCGGTCAACGACCTTAATATATTCACCTTCAGGCCCCGGCTTGAGATCGTCTTCCCACGGCACTTTGTACACAATCTGATTGATCTCGGCTGTATCCAGATTAAGAGAAGAGCTTGGATCGAACGCATAGCCTCTCAGTTTCCGGTACGGTGGTTTATTGCCAGCTCTCCTGGTTTGATTTTTCTTTGCCATGAGTCTATAAAAATTAACTGCTGTTATCGATGCAAAATCCAAAATGGCTTCTGCCCGGCGTGTGTTTGTTTTTGTTGTTTTACCAGTATCCTCTTATCCGGTGGCATCCCCTTCAACACAAGAAAGATATCATTGATGAGTGTCTTGGTCTCGGCAAAATAACCATGACCCAGCCAGTCCGTATCCACTTCGGATGCGTCGATAGTTTCAATGCCGTCGGTGATAAACAAATGTTCTCCTCCCATGCCAAGCCGGGGCTGTAGTGATCTTATTTTCGAAGATACGAGGAGGGCTTTGTCATTTGATGACGCATATAAAGTGATCCGCGGTGGAATGGTTGTCCGGCACATCCGCGGCATTATTTTCTGAATAAAGATCGCCTGGTCGATGTCCGGAGCGGCAAGAATGATCTGGTTGATCTCGGGCAAGGGATAGTTTTGCAACTGAAGCAATGCCTCCGTCAGTACAACATTGCCCATGCTGTGAGCGATGATGTGAAGCCTGTTCACTTTGGTGTTCAACAGCGAGGTTTCCAGAAATTCCTGTAGATACTTCCCCGAAAGGGTGGCCGAGTCGACATCAGACAAATAGCCTTTTACCGTCCCCCTCGATGGCCATGTAAAAGCCAATACGGGTCCATCGAAGCTGAGATCATAGCCGATCTGTGCTGCCCGTCGTAGCGATTCCGCAAACGAATTGTTGTACCCGTGAATAAATAACAGTGCATCTCTCCCATCCGATTGGTCTAATTTGTCCTTAAGCAAACTGACGTACTCCGCCGTCGATTTCGTTTGAATGGATAGTATCGTAACGTGCCGTTTAGGGCTTTCACCGAAGAATAAATTTGTGAACCAGCTCGGTCGCTCAATGTTTCCCGATGTATGACGACGGCCTTTAGGAATGCTGACCTGACAAAGTCCGACTTCGAGCTTTTGCTGGAGAGAACCGCTATAATAATTATTTAAGTCAGTTTTATTTGAATTAGGCAGTCTGTTCGTCCCGTAAAGGACATCGTAGGTGATGAAATCGCTTTCTGCCCGAACCATTTTTGCAGCTCTCTTTCCCATTTTACCTTCTTCCGAACGTGCAGCAACTCCTTCACCGCGACCGGCGCCTTCCAACGGAAACTCGGTAGTCAACGGTGTTGGACGCGCTTTTTTGACCGCACGCCCTTGGGCCGATCCTTTTTTGACGGGTGCCTTTACTTTTTGAATGGTAATAATTACGCGCGCCCTGAACAACGAGCGGATCTTTTCTTTCATCAGCATCTCAACATTCCCTGCCGGAAGACTTTTCAGCTTCAGAAGTTTCGCAAATGTTTTTCGAGGGATCGTTGCGGCAATGATTTTGAAAGAGACGGAATAGTTGCCAGCAACTTTGTGTATGACACGGCACTGCAATTCCGCAAGCTCCTTGCCACTCTTCACGCGAATAGAATAAATAGCCATCATATTGCATCCATTTTAGGTAAACAAAAAGCCCACCTTCAGCTTGTTTGTACTGACAGTGGGCTCTCGGTTCGAAAGATAGCCAGGCCCTATTACTTTTCAAACGGAAGATGGCGTTTTGATCAGACCAGAAAATGGTGAGTGCACCGTCGCGGCTACACCATCGGTTGATCATATATATGTCATTCCGATCTGATTGCCTTCACTGGATCAGTATGGGCAGCACGTATGGCGTGACTTCCCACCGTTAGCGACAAAAGTAAAATCATCCCGCCAAGGGT
>DASPNN010000212.1:0-2326 GCA_035626495.1 Chryseosolibacter sp. | reverse complement strand
TTCTCAGAAAATATGATTTTATCGTCATGCCTATTACACCTACAACAGCATTCAAACTGGGGGAGCATACGGAAAATCCATTAGAAATGTACTTGGCAGATCTTTTTTCCGTTCAGGCTAATGTGGTTGGGGTTCCGGCGATCGCCATACCCTGCGGAAAGGACCGTAATGGAATGCCAATTGGGCTGCAAGTGATTGCGGATGACTTTGAGGAAGCGAAACTGTTACATTTTTCTAATTTTTTAATGAATCTGAACAAAGCATGAAAAAGGGCTTACTTCTCTTTTCCCTGTTTATTATTTTTTCAACTGCAGGATTTGGTCAGGAAATTCCTTTCACCGAATCGGACGAAACGGACTCGCTGATAGTCGATTCTCTTGAAGTAGCTGTTGCGGAAGAAGAAATGATGTACAAGGAAGATACCGCAGACTATGTCTACCATTATCTTCCTGCAGAAATTGAATACATACCCGGGGATGACCATCCGCAGGTAATTGCCGACCGGCTCTCATGCCTGGAACGCAACATTCCTCTCGTTTATAACGAGAAGATCCACGCCTTCATCAACTACTTCACGGTCAAGGACCGGGAGTATACCAAGCTGATGATAAAACGTCGAAATCTTTACTTTCCTATTTTCGAACGGTACCTCGCCAAATACGGATTGCCAGACGAGTTAAAGTATTTATCAATCATCGAATCGGGCCTGAATCCGCGTGCCGTTTCGCGCGTACGCGCAGTGGGATTGTGGCAATTCATGTCGGCGACTGGCAGGTATTATGGACTTAACAACAACTGGTACATCGATGAACGGATGGACCCGGAAAAAGCAACTGATGCCGCATGTCGTTACTTGCGGGATTTGCATAGGATGTTCAACGACTGGGAGCTCGCTCTTGCCGCTTACAATACGGGCCCGGGAAATGTGAGAAAGGCGATCAGACGCTCGGGCTACAAACAGACGTTTTGGCAAATTTATCCTCACTTGCCGCGTGAAACACGTTCCTATGTGCCTCAGTTCGTGGCGATCATTTATACCATGAACCACCTGGATGATCACAACTTCAGCGACGAAGGAGAAGAGCGCCTGGTAAGAGCCGATACGTTGCATGTCAACACATTCCTCAATTTCGAAACATTCGCGAGTCTGACCGGTACGTGTCTGGAAGACCTGCAACGACTGAATCCTTCGGTACAGAGAAATGCCATCCCTGAAACCGGTAAGACATTCACGATGCTCGTACCTGAGACGGCAAAGAAAGTTCTGGTTGGCAATCGGCTTGCGATACTCGATTCGGCAAGCAAAGTAGGTAAGAAAGAGCTCGAGATGCTTGCCAAAACAACCGAAGGAAGCACCTATGGCCGGGACCGGATTGTTTACAAAGTTAGAAGCGGCGATGTTTTGGGATCGATCGCGATGCGGCATGGTGTCCGGGTGGCAGACATCAAGAAATGGAATAATCTCAGCAGCAACACAATAAGGACAGGCCAAAGGTTAAGCATCTGGACTCGTCAAAGCAAAAAGACAAAGTCATCAACAACTTCGCCGGTGGTTGCCTCGACAAAAATGCGAGGATCCAAAACCTACGTAGTTCAGCCTGGAGACACTCTGTGGGACATTACACGGAAATTTGACGGCCTGACCATTGAGAAGATCAAGGCGCTCAATAAGCTCAACAATAACAAGATCCAGCCTGGCCAGAAGCTGGTCATTGGCATCTGACAGGAACAAAACGACAATGAGCCGGGCAGACGTCCGGCTTTTTTGTTTTTAAGCCCCTTCTCTCGCTGGATTTTTTCCGTTTTTATTTGCGCCACTTCTTATCTTTGAACGCTTTAAACCAGCCTAACATGTCAATAAAGATCAGGAAGGAAGATGCCCTTAATTACCATATGCAGGGGCAGCCTGGCAAGATTGAAGTTGTTCCGACGAAAGTGCTCAGCTCACAATTGGACCTCGCGTTAGCCTATTCACCGGGAGTTGCAGAACCTTGCAAGGAAATCGCGCTGAACAAGGAGGATGTTTACAAATACACCGCCAAGGGAAACCTCGTCGCCGTGATCACCAACGGCACTGCAGTACTCGGGCTCGGCGACATCGGGCCGGAGGCATCTAAACCAGTCATGGAGGGAAAGGCGGTGTTGTTCAAGAAGTATGCTGGCATCGACAGCTTCGACATCGAGATTGACGAAAAGGACCCCGATGCATTCATCAAGATTGTCAAAGCACTGGAGCCGACATTCGGCGGAGTAAACCTCGAGGATATCAAGGCGCCGGAATGTTTCAAAATCGAGACCGAGTTGCGCGACAAGATGCACATCCCCA
>DASPNN010000211.1:0-3612 GCA_035626495.1 Chryseosolibacter sp. | reverse complement strand
GAATTGATAACCTTTCTGTGTCAGTACAGATCCGGTAGAGTCGAGCAACAGGGACCGCTCGCCGGACGTTGTCACCTCCATTGCCCGGTACAGCGCGCCGTCCTCAATGAGGTCCGAATACTTCGGCGGAATTAGCAAGATGCCGTCTCTACGGATAAGACCTTTTTTCCCATTCACCTCGACGATTGCTCTGCCGTTTCGAAACATTCCAATATCGTTAAAGACGGTCGCTGTGATCGCTTTGAAATCGCGACCTACCAGCTGATAATTTCCGGATACTCCGACCCTGTACCGCTCGCGATCGACCGGTTCAACTACGTCCGCATGTATGTTCCGCACCAACGTGTTTTCTCCATCCAGGAATAACCACTCGTCGGGCAGGCGGGTTCTGACAGTCCTCTCATCGTCAATGTTCACATCCCGGTAAACGGGTTCGAGCAAGGTTTTGCCCTCGCGATTAATGAGTCCCTGCAGCCGGTCCTGGTAAATTACCGCATAGTTGTTCCGGAAAGAAGAAATGCTGTCGATCGAAAATGCTGTAAGCTGTTCTCCGTTTTCCGAGAAGATGGCAGTCTTGTTATCAAAAGATGTAACGGCAAACCGCAAAGTTCCCAGCGAATAAATATGGCGATAGGAGAGGGGAATTATGACCCTGTTGTCGAAGTCGACGATTCCGCTATTAAAACGCCCTTTGTCTTTTTTCCAAACAATGGCGCGTAGATCGGTCAACTTAATTCCGTCATAATGAAAAGGAATAACGATTTTACCGGCAGTGTTGATGCAGCCAGTCAACACCGACACTGTGTTGGGTATCTTTTTTCTGGCCAGGATGATTGAGGCGTGACCAGGGCTCAGATCGTGGAACTCGGCTTTGGTAACTTTCTGGTTGGTGAGATTGATCAGGCCCCAGCGACCTTTCAGGGCATACCCGGTGACATTGTCGATGACAGAGAAGGAGCCGTCACTCCAGCCAAGCGCATCGTATTGGGGAGGAATCAGGATCTCGCCCCGGCGGTTTTTTAAACCAATTTTGCCATTTTCTTCAAACAGATTGACGTCGTCCGACCTTTCAGGGATTGTGGTATCGGATCTTGTCGCTGAAAACACGCATGACGACCAAAGCAGCAGCGGTAGGATAAAACAAACAGTACGCACGCGTTCCATCAGGCAGGCAAAGTTACAAGGGTTCATGATAAGATGGGAATTTTTATCAAATTTGTACTTGCAAAAACCGATGAAAAGGTTTGTAGGCATTTGAGTCGCGAAATACGGACGCTATGTACATAGAACAATTATATACCAACTGTCTGGCGGAGGCTGCATATTATATTGAATCGGGTGGCGAAGCAGCCATTATAGATCCCTTACGCGAGACTGAACCGTATCTGAACCTCGCCAGTGAACGCGGAACAAAGATCAAATATGTGTTTGAGACGCACTTTCACGCTGATTTTGTTTCAGGCCACCTGGACCTTGCCCGCAAGGTAAACGCGCCGATTGTTTACGGACCTGAGGCCAATCCTCATTACGCGTTCTATAGCGCGAAGGATGGAGAAGAGTTTAAAGTCGGAAAGCTTGTAATAAAAGTATTGCATACTCCGGGCCATACACCAGAATCCTCCTGCTATCTTCTGTACGATGAAAACGGACGACCACATGCAATTTTTACCGGAGATACGCTGTTCGTTGGCGATGTCGGTCGCCCGGACTTGCTGGATGGCGTGATGAGCCAGGAACAGCTTGCCGGGCTGTTGTATGAATCGCTTAATCGCAAGATCAAAACGCTTCCCGACGACGTCATTGTCTATCCGGCGCACGGTCCAGGTTCGGCTTGCGGCAAAAATATCGGCAAAGAAACTTACTCCACGATCGGACATCAGAAGAGGTTCAATTATGCCTTAAAGGACATGTCGCGTGATGAGTTTATCACAAAGGTTACTGATGGCATCTTACCGCCGCCTCAATATTTCTTCGAAGATGCGCGGATCAATAAGGAAGGGTATGATCCGATAGAAGACGTTATCCGGAAAAATCAAAACCCGCTGACGAGTGAACAGTTCAATTCAGAAGTTCGCAACGGCGCCATTATTCTCGACACAAGAAAGGCCGACGATTTTGAGAAAGGATTTGTCCCGGGATCAATTAACATCGGTTTGAACGGCCAGTTTGCTGTTTGGGTCGGCACGTTGATCGATATCAACAAGCCGATTGTGCTAATTACCGAACCGGGCAAGGAATATGAATCGATTCTGCGCCTCGCGCGGGTGGGCTACGAGAAAGTGATCGGCTACCTCTCTGGCGGTGCCGGCGGCTGGAACGGCAAGCTCGAAACCGTAAAGTCAGTTACGGCGGAGGAGCTCAAATTGGAGTTAAAAAAGGGACATGCTGTGCTTGATGTCCGCAAACCCGGCGAGTGGAGTGCCAGCCACTTAAAATCCGCCAAGTTTTTTCCCTTGTCTGATTTTCCCGGTAACCTGAGCGAACTCAATAAAGATGAGACATATGTGGTGCATTGCGGAGGTGGATACCGTTCGATGACAGCGATTTCGATCATGAAAAATCACGGCTTTAAAAATCTGATCAATGTATACGGGGGCTTTGGCGCTATGGAAAAAGCCGGACTCGACATTGTGACAGAACAAGTCCCGGTTTAGCTCGGGGAGTCTACTCGAGTTTTTTATAAAAATACAATTGATGACCCGGCAGCAGCACCGGATGTGCAATGTGGACAAGATCGCGCAATATCAGGTCAGGGCGTAGATATCCGAGTTCCAGGTATTCGCTGCCTCCACGCGAACCTTTCCGCGCATCTGAGCTGTAGACCCTTCTTTCCATAAAAGGCCGGAAACGCGTGTATCGATGGTCAGCGTTCTCCAGATCTTGCATTGAATTGAGGCCACCCGTTCCGATCCAAAGATCTGCGTCGTGGGCTCTCTGATAAATTTTTTCAAAGCTTAGTTGCAGGAATCCATGCGATGAGTCTTGCGCCCACAGATACTGGCATCCGGCGTCTTCCAGAATTCGCGCCGCATAATTTTGTCCGCCCGGAAGAAACCACGAATCACCATATAGAATCCCGCTCATGACCGAAGGCTTTTTCCCGACCTCTTGGGCAAGCGACCTGGTCCGCAGGTAGTTGTCTTCAATGGCGCCAAAGACCGAATCCGCCATTTGTTCCTTCTCGAAGAATAGCGCCATGAATTTTATCCATTCGGCGCGCCCCAACGGATGACGTTCAAGGTATTCGGCGTTGATCACGACGGGCGATCCCAGTTCTTCTATCTTTCTGAATTGTCCGTAATCACTGGTCATCAGATACCCCATTACAACATCAGGTTTCAAAAATGCTATTCTTTCGAGATTCATGCCTTTGTCGACGCCGAGTTCAACCACCTTACCAGCGTCTACGCGCCGGCGCATTCTTTCGGAGCTGATATAATCGGTTGTAGGAAAACCAACGAGCTTGTCGGTTTCATTCAAGTAATCCAGTAAGGGTATATGCGTCGTGGAGGTACAAATGATTTTTGTCACGGGAGTAAAAACAAGTCGGGTCCCGGCATCATGTGCTGGCACTTGTTCTCCTTTAGGCACAAGTAAATATTTGTATCCCGA
>DASPNN010000210.1:0-4459 GCA_035626495.1 Chryseosolibacter sp. | reverse complement strand
CATGTACCGTCTCGGCGAAGTTGTGAAAGTAAGGATCGGGTCCGCAGCAGACGTGACAATCACCGTTGAGGTTATGAAAAATGGAAGCGTTGTAAACACCTTTGTTGAAAAGCTTTCCGGAACTACAAAGGAACTGACCGTGCCTGTCACTTCCACGACGGACAAGCAGTTCTCTATCCATTGTTCGGCGGTCGTATATAGTTCCATCGTGACAAGGCGCAAAGACCTGATGATAGAAACAGACCGGCCCACGCTGCGAATTGAAACCGAGACGTTCAAGGACAAGCTCCAACCGGGAAGCGAAGAACAGTGGAGCTTTATCATTTCGGGTGACAATGCAACAAAAGTTGAATCCGAAGTACTGGCTTCGATGTATGATGCTTCACTGGACCAGTTCCGTCCTCACGGATGGTTCTTCAGCCCTCGTCGCGAACGGTATTCCTATTCAATGTACACCGTAAGCGGGCAGGACGCGTTCGGCAGAACAAATTTCATTGTCAGAAACGCCAGCGACGGAAGGCTCTACATTTCTCGTCAAAATTACGACGCGTTCGATTGGTTTGGTTTTAGCATCGTCAACGCCGGATACGCAAACCGCGAATACCTCTCGCGGCTCTATTTCGATGCGACCTCGATGGGAAAAGCTTCCAAGGTCACCATGGGGTACGATAAGTATGGACGCCAGGGCTTCGTATTCGGACGCGTCAGCAGCGAGGGTGCACCGTTGCCAGGTGTAAACGTGGTGGTTAAGGGAACCACGCGCGGCACAGTTACCGATCCAAACGGTATGTACAGCATCCAGGCAAAAAAAGATGATGTCCTCGTATTCAGCTTCGTCGGGTTGACCACCGCGGAAGTGAAAATCGGAAAGAAAAACAAGATCGACGTCGACATGGAGGCCGACCTGATGCAGCTCAGCGAGGTAGTGGTAGTCGGTTACGGAATGCAGATGAAAAAGAATCGAACGAGTGCTATAAGTGCCGTGGTTTCTTACCAGGACACCACCGCTACGGATGAGATCGTTTTCGCTGAGGCGGTCGAAGGCAGGGTGGCGGGCGTCCAGCTCAGTGCGCCGGGGAAGAGTTATGGGTTTACGATCCGCGGCAATACCTCAACACTGTCGGAAAGCCAGCCACTTTATGTCGTTGATGGCGTCGTCGTCACAGCCTCCTCCATCGATCACACCGATTTGGCCGGCATGCAGGTACTGAACGGCGCGGCGGCAACCGCGCTCTACGGCTCGAGAGGTGCAAATGGGGTGATCCTGATCACAACCCACTCCGGGCAAAAGAAAATCGATGAAGAGCTTGCCAACGTCAACGCACGCCGGAACTTCCAGGAAACGGCGTTCTTCTTCCCGCAGCTGACAACCGATGAAAAAGGACGCGTCCGCTTTTCATTCACGACGCCGGAATCCCTGACGCGCTGGAAACTTCAGCTGCTCGCGCATACGCGGGATCTGTTGAGCACCACCAAGACTTTGCAGGCTGTCACGCGGAAAGAGCTTATGGTGACACCAAACGCGCCACGTTTCCTGCGAGTCGGAGACCAGATCACCTTCTCCGCCAAAATTGCCAACCTTTCAGGAAAGAAACTCGAAGGCAGTGCCGGGCTTATTCTCACTGATGCCGTCTCGGGAAAATCCATCGATGAGTTACTGGGAAATGTCGGCCGGAATCAAAACTTCGCCACCGCGCCAGGAGAAAATCGGGAAGTAACGTGGAAGCTTACCATTCCGCAAGGTGTGGACGCGGTTTTATACAAAGTCGTGGCAAAGGCCGGCGACTTCAGCGATGGCGAGCAGAATGTCTTACCAGTATTGTCGAACCGCATGCTCGTCACCGAAAGCCTGCCACTGTATGTGCGGTCGGCGCAGACAAAAACGTTTACGCTTAAGAAACTGAGTGAACAGAAATTGACTTCGTTGAAGCACCACCAGCTCACGTTGGAAATCACATCGAACCCGGCCTGGTACGCGATCCAGTCATTACCATACCTGATGGAATTCCCGCATGAGTGTGCCGAACAACTTTTTGCCCGCTATTACGCGAACAGCATCGCAAGCCACATCGTAAACAGCAATCCCGCCATCCGGGAAATGTTCAACAAGTGGTCGTCGTCGAAGCAGCTTGTCAGCCCGCTCGAAAAAAATCCGGAATTAAAATCACTGCTGATCGAGGAAACGCCCTGGCTTCGCGATGCGCAGGATGAAACCGAACAGAAAAAGAGGATGGCACTGCTGTTCGACTTGAAGGCCATGGACGATCAGCTGAGCGCGACGCTTAACAAGATGTCAAAGATGCAGCTTCCCGGCGGAGGCTTTTCGTGGTTCGCCGGCGGCAAATATGCCGACCGTTATATCACCCAGCACATAGCGTCCGGTTATGGCCATTTGGTCAGGTTGAAGATCACCCATTCCGACAAAGCGAGGAAAATAATCGGAGACGCTGTCGGTTATCTGGACGGGGAGATCACCGACCAGTATCAAAAACATCTTCGGGTCGCGCAAAAAAACGCTGCAGACAAGAAAGACGACGAACGCAGGACCCTGGTCGCGGCCTACCTTGAACAGTACCGTCCCGGCAACATCGACATCCACTATTTATACATGCGGAGCTTTTACCCGGAGTTGGCGCAAGACGAACAAGCAAAACAAGCGAGCGAATACTACCGGAAGCAGGCCGCAAAATACTGGCACGATTACAACCTGAACGCGAAGACACTCATCGCCCTCATTGAATACAGAACAGGTAACAAGCAACTCGCCTACGACATCATGCAATCACTGAAAGAAAACGCGGTCGTCAGCGATGAGCTTGGAATGTATTGGAAGGAAAATGTATCGAGCTGGTATTGGCACGAGGCTCCCGTCGAAACACACGCACAGGCGATCGAAGCATTCAACGAAATCCAGGCCACAGATCCGAAGGTCTCTGAACCGGAGAAAGTAAAAACCATCGACGAGCTCCGGATCTGGCTGTTGAAAAACAAGCAAACCAGGGCCTGGCGGACCACAAAGGCGACCACCGAAGCCGCGTACGCCTTACTGCTCACGGGCACAAACTGGATCACAATCGACGATGCGGTGGCGGTGACTGTAGGAAAAACCAAAATTACCCCGCCGGACGCGCCGGAGGCGGGAGCAGGTTATTTCAAAAGTGCATGGAAAGGAGAGCGCGTGACTAACGACATGGCTACTGTAACAATGACAAAGAAGGGCGATGGCATTGCCTGGGGCGGACTTTACTGGCAATATTTCGAAGACCTCGATAAGCTCACGCCCGCCGAAACCCCGTTGAAGCTGACTAAAAAAATTTACCTTGTGACCAACACGCCATCCGGCGAGTTGCTGAAACCGATCTCGGAGGAAAGCCTCAAGCCCGGCGACCTCATCCGCATCCGGATCGAGCTCAGCGCCGACCGCGAGATGGAGTACCTGCACATGAAAGACATGCGGGCTGCCGGCCTCGAACCCGTGGATGCGCTGTCGCAATACAAATGGCAGGAAGGTCTCGGCTACTATCAAAACACGCGCGACGCATCTACGGACTTTTTCTTCGACCGCCTTCCCAAGGGTGTTTATGTCTTCGAGTACGACCTGCGCGTGAGCAACCGCGGAAACTTTTCAAATGGCATCACGACCATCGAAAGCATGTATGCGCCCGAGTTCAGGAGTCACAGCGAGGGGAGTCGTGTTGTGGTGGAGTGAGGGCGGTTATCTTAAAAGAAATGACTCATGGTGAGCCTGCTTCGGTGACCGGGCGCTGTCGTGAACTCCATCGAAAATACCCTCTAATGGGGATGTTCCTGTGAATCGGGATCATGTATTTTTGGTACAGTCTTTCTCGTCAAACCCGCCAGCTGAACTGAACCCCACCGGTTGGCGAAAGCCTGTGCACACAACGCACGGGCTTTTTTTTTCTAAAGGTGCTCGGGTTGTACTGGCACAGTTACGAAGCGCCAGAATATTGGATTTGCTAAAAATTGTACTTGCTCTCGACGGCGTAGCGCAGCAGTTCGCCTGGTCCTTTCAGGTTGAGGATGCGGATCATGTTCTTGCGATGGGTTTCAACCGTGGTTTTGCCGATGAACAGCTGATCGGCGATTTCCTGGTTTGTCTTGCCTATCGCAATCAGCTTTAGAATTTCAATTTGCCTTTTTGAAAGCGGTCCATTGGTTTTTTTGGCCTGTCCGGCGTCGGGCAGGGTCAGTCCGCGGTCGTAATAATTTTTGCCTGAAGCTACGGTACGGACAGCGGTGAGCAATTCGGTGAGGTTGGAATTTTTCAGGATGTAACCCTTCGCCCCGGCTGCAAGCATTTGTCGCACGGCGTCGTCCTGGTCGAACATCGTAAATGCGATCACCTTGATCGCCGGGTTTGTTTTCAAAATCTGTTGCGTCGCGGTGATCCCATCCATCACGGGCATCCGGATGTCGGTGATCACGACGTCGGGGCGTT
>DASPNN010000209.1:0-3790 GCA_035626495.1 Chryseosolibacter sp. | reverse complement strand
GAACTCGCAGAAGACGGCGGCACATCCACCGTACAAGCATTCGCCAGCTGGAAGTACAGGGTGACGGATGATTTGACACTGATCAATGGAGTCCACTATATCGGTTTGACACTCAACAATAATTTTTCATTGGAGCCTAGGATGGCTTTGCAATGGAAGTTAAACGGCCGCCATACATTGAATATCGGCGCCGGACTCCATAGCAAGGTAGAAGGTGTCTCTACCTACCTGGCAAAACACTATAACGATAATCTCACGTTCGGCAGACCGAACAGGGACCTCGAGTTGACAAAAGCGGCTCATCTTGTCTTCGGATACGATCGACAGACTGGCGCGAACACGCACATCCGTTTAGAAACATATTACCAATATTTATTCGACGTGCCGGTGGAAAATTCTTATGAGAACGCTTTTTCACTCCTGAATGTCACCGAAGGATATTCAACCCGTCCCCTTGTCAACGACGGTACCGGCCGCAATTACGGGATTGAGTTCACCGCAGAGCGCTATTTGCATAGAGGATTTTACTGCATGGGAACCTTGTCACTGTTCCGATCGCTATACGCGGCTAAAGATGACAAAGAACGCCCATCGGCTTTCGACAACAACTACGTCACTAACTTCATCGGCGGAAAGGAATTCAAGGTCGGTCGCGCCTCGAAAAACAAGTTCTTATTCGTCAATTCGAAGGTTGCACTTATTGGGGGAAAGCGCTACTCTCCCATAGATCTGCAGGCATCGATCGACGCCGGCTACGAGGTTACCAACGAGCGCGCGCCGTTCTCGAAAAAGGGTGACGATATCTTCCGCACGGATTTTTCGATCGGTCTGAGGCGTAACAGAACGCGGACGACAACGGAATTCAAATTTGACGTTCAAAATATTCTCAATAATCGAACAGTCCTCGGCGAGGCTTATGTGCAGGCAAGCCAATCGATTTATCAACGCAAGCAGCTTGGGATCCTTCCGACGATCAGTTATAAGATCAGTTTTTAATGGAGGACATTTCCCGGTGAATCTACGCAATATGCAAAGGAATTTCGACAACTTCTTAAATCTGCGTTGTACGCGATGCTCGATAGCGTGTCCGTTGCGGCGAGCGCGGTACGGGTAGGTGGAACGCGCCGTTCAACGTCACTAATCACTACGGCGCTAAGAAGCCACAAGGCAGTCTCGGCTATTTGTTTACGGGACGTGCAGCGTTCGACCTGGCCTTCAAACGATAGACCTTCCCATCGGGCTTGGTGAGAATGTAAACCTCTCCCCGATGGTCCCGGCCAAAACGCAGGTCAACTTTGTCCGCTGCGCAAAGCTCGGTCAATGTGCGGATTTGTCCGTCGAGGGCGACCTTCCATTCCATGATCTTTGCCTGGGTTCCGATCTTGATGTCGGCCAGCGAAATGTAAAAAAGCCGTCCTTTTACGATGTCGCCAAACACGTATTTTCCACGAAGTTCAGGAATGGACGTGCCATAGTACTCATAGCCACCTGAGATGGCATTGCCTTCATCGTGATCATATTGTGCTATGGGGTCGGTGATGCCATCGTTATCAACAGGCGTATAGACATTATTCATTCCCTTTGCCAGATCCATTACGAATGAACCTTCGCGCTCAGGCCAACCGTAATCGTTCCCTGGCATAATGAGGTTTAACGATTCCACGTTGTGATGCCCGATGTTCGACGAAAGCATTTGCCCGGACCGGGTCCACGAAAAACGGTGGGGATTTCTGAAACCAAAAGCGTAGATCTCCCGGACGGTATCGGGATCTTTGCTGTTTGCGAAAGGATTGGATGGCGGAATGCCGTATTTCTTGTTTTTACTATCACGTCCAGCCGGATCGATTCTGATGATCGTTCCCCAGATGCGCTTCGTGCTGTGCGCAAGAAATGGATAACCGAATTCAACGCTGGAGCCATCGCCAATGCCAATGTAAAGCAACCCATAGTCAGCCTGGCCCTTGACGGCATTGGGGTTGAATCCGATCTCCTGAACACCATGGAAAGAATGGACCATGTTGATCCTCAACAGTTCGCGACCTTTTCCACTGAACCGCAGCGACCCGGGTTTATCGGTTTTCCATTCGGTGAGTACCCATTGCAGCATTACTTTGATTGAATCATCGTAAGCAAAGTCGGCAATCCCGGCCGAATCGTGTTCGGCATGGGTCGTGTACAACAGCCCATTCGTCGCGAACTCCGGATGAAAAGCGAAGCTGCCAAATCCTGTTGCAAGACCCGGTTTGTGGATGAAATCGGGGCGCTCTTTGGCGATGTCGAGATAAATCTCCGGTTTATTATCCCGCAGCTCATACAACTTTCCCCGCAGGTCAACGATATAAAGAGACTTGGTATCCGGGCGATAATCAAGCTTGCAAATACGAGTGAGCTGCCCTTCTTGACTCGAAGCTGGGATGATCGTGAGCAGTTCAAGATCCACGACCAGGTCGGACATCGGAATGGGCTCGGGAATCGGATCCTTCAGCGCGTTGGGATCGACGAGGGCCCTTCCCGGGGGCGCCTTTTTTGTGTGGAGGAATGCAAGCAGGTCATTGACTTCTTCTTCGGTGTAGTGGGAGAATGAAGGCATAACGGTTTTGTATTTTTCAAAGAGCATGGCCGCGCGTTCATCACCACCTTCGATCACCTGTTTTGGGTTGCGAATGAAGTTTTTGATCCATGCATCCGATACCAAGGTGGTCAGTCCGCCCAAATGCGGACCAATCCCGTTTTGCCTGAAGTTATGGCAGGAGGAACAATTGTCCGTGAATATTTTCTCACCATTGATCGGCGAGCCGGAAACTTGCAACGCTTCCCGCGACTGAAGCTGTCCACAACCGTTCATCACAACGCAGATTCCCGCGAACGCCAGCAAACCGATACAGCCACGGACCCATCTTATTATTCTTGACACATTCATCTCGAATTCAATTCTTGCGATTTTATGTCACATCCTGGCGGATGCAATGTTATTTTTTGAAATCTATCTTTCTGGCGCCAGCCTGTGCATCCAGCGCAAGCCGTGTAGCCAGGAAACAGTGCTCCTGAGTCATTGCCGTTTCAGTCCGGTTAAGAACATCATCTACCAAAAGCGGCCCATAGGGCAAGGGTATTTCTTTACAGTCGAAGTAAACCGTCTCTTTTTGATTCACCAGGAAGAGATGATTTCCACCAGGGCGTCCGGCAATATCGACATTTTTGCGTATCTCAATGTACCCGTCTGTCCCCAAAATGGTCAGCCTGCCGTCCCCCCACGTGTTCAACCCGTCCGGTGTAAACCAGTCCACCCGGACATACCCCGCCCCCTGGTTGCCCTGTACCATTGCGTCGCCGAAGTCCTCGAACTCAGGATAATTTGGGAAATGAATGTTTCCCGCCTGTGAGGCAACCACGCTTGCTTCAGTCGAACCGGTAAAAAACAGAAACTGATCGAACTGGTGTGAGCCTATGTCACAGATAATGCCGCCAAAACGTTTCTTTTGGAAAAACCAGTCCGGTCGGGACTTCACATTCATACGATGCGGGCCGACACCAATGGTTTGGATCACCTTGCCGATCGCTCCCTCTTTCACAAGCTCACCGGCTTTCACGGTCGCATGGTTTTCAAAACGCTCACTGTACATGATGGAGTAAATACGTTTTGTGTCACGCTGCACCTTTTTGACCTGCTGCAACTGTTCAAGCGAAACAATTCCTGGCTTGTCGACCATGACGTCTTTGCCATGCTCCATTGCCTGGATGCCCAGCGGTGCACGCTCGTCGGGAATTGCTGCGCTTACCAAAAGCTGAA
>DASPNN010000208.1:0-5601 GCA_035626495.1 Chryseosolibacter sp. | reverse complement strand
TTTGTCAACCTGAAAAGTATATCTGTCGAAATAGCCAAGTTCCCTGATCCCGTTGTACGAAGCGTAACAGGTGACAAGGATAATAAGCAGTGTAACAATTCCGATGCTTCCCATGGGGTCCGTTCTTCGCGAACAAAGATACCAAGAATCGCTTTTTTCGACAACCGATCTTCGCGGAGCGAATGCGACAAAAGCGCACAGAACCCGCGACGCGCAGCCACCATTCGGAGATGTTGCGAGATCGTGTGATGCGGCTAATGCTTGAGCACCAGCCTGCGACGAATCGTTCATTCCTTACGGGCCTGCTGCCTTAGGCCAGAGTAAAGGGTCCAGACCGTTTCCAGCCTGAACCCTTAAACACTCCTTTAAACACACAAACAACTAAATACACAACACCAAACTATTTTTTCACCAATCGGTGCGTGGTGACTTCACTTCCATTAAAAACTTTTAACACATAAATTCCTTTCGGGAGCGCACGGCCGACCTCAATATTGGTATTTTCCAGAAAAGATTTTTCGACGACGTTTCCATTGAAGTCGGTAACCTCGACATACATTTTTCCGCTGGCTGTTTCTGCGCGGGTAATATTAAAGACCTCCGCTGACGGATTCGGGTAGACCTGCACGAGCGCCATTGAAGCGCTTGCCGTTGTCGCCGCAGGAGCGAAGGTGTCGCCGGTGACGATCACATTGCCGGCCGGCCGCGGGCCTGTTGCGTCCGAGAAGTCAAAGAGTTTCTGGAACACCGCGCCATCCGCACGAAGTCTGAACAGCACGCCCCGGTTATGCGTTCCGCCAGCGACCGTCGTGCCATACAGATATCCGTCCCGACCGATGGCTAAGTCACCATTCGGCGAATGTCCGTTTGCGCCGTTAAAGCTGAACAGCGTGACGAAGCCCGTTCCATCGGTGTTCATCCGGAAAATTGTGCCCGCATCTCCCGGCGGAGAGGGACTGGTTACACCGTAGATCACACCATTCTTTACCATGATATTTCCTTCCGGGTAGTTTGGACCGTATGCTTTGAACGTGTGTAATACTTCATAGACACTTCCGTCGAGCCTGATCCGGAACACGATCCCCACGTCGCGGTCGTCGGTGTTATTAGAGTCGTAAAAGGGACCATCCGTCGTCGTTCCATAAATCCATCCGTCATTGCCATAGGCGAGCCCGCGCGGGAAGAACCCGTCGTTGTAGTTGAAGTCGTGCAGCACGGTATAGTTCGAGCCGTCCGGCCGCACCCTGTAAACTGTACCCCAGCCAGTCCTTCCACCGACATGGGTGGTTCCATAAAACCAGCCATCGACTTCGACGACCCGCGCCAGCGGTTCCCTTCCTGTAGCGTCTTTATAAAAGTAGAATTCCTTAAAAGTCCTAAGGTCGGGTGACGTTCTCACGAGCTTACCGGCGATCCACCATGAGTCCATGGCCGCGTAGAGTTGCCCGTTCGAGGCCATCATCACACGAATGTCCTCAGAGTTCGTAAATCGTACGGAATGAGAAAGCTGACCGGTGGAAGGGTCGTAGCGAAACAGGGTGTGACCATGACCTGATTCATACGGGCTGTTGTACGCCGCGCCGTACAATCCATCAGGGCCTGCAACCAGATCTTTCCCAAACCCATGCTCGTCGGCCAACTGAAGATGTTTCGTAAACTTCATGCTATCGAGACTGAAACTATAGAGCGATCCGCGACCGGATACATAAGCGCCTGTAACACCCCATATTCTTGTCAACGGCTGACCCGGCCGCGTCGAAAAGCTGGTCACCGGTCCCCACGTCGTGTTCACATCGGTTTTCACGCGTGTGTAGTAGGTCGCCGCGGGATTGAGATTACGGATAACAAACGAAGTCTGACCATCGCTCAGGCTGGTGTACACGATCTTGCTGCCGGTGAA
Organism: Chryseosolibacter sp.; assembly: GCA_035626495.1. Taxonomy (GTDB): domain Bacteria; phylum Bacteroidota; class Bacteroidia; order Cytophagales; family Cyclobacteriaceae; genus Chryseosolibacter. Next base: position 3,701 of record DASPNN010000208.1, on the reverse strand, counting down.
CGACGAATTCGTGTTTACCTCGAGCGTGTAGCATTTCGCCTGGGTGATTGTCTGCGCTGTCACCTTCAGTACCGCGAACTCGGCCCCTGTCGCGCCGCTTGTGGGCAATGTAACCTTGGAAAACACCTGGGCCTTGGTTTTGAACCTGGTCACGGGTCCGTAAGTGCTGTTGATATTTGTTTTGACACGGGCATAGTAAGTAGTACTGTAGGCCAGGCCGGTAAAGGTCAGGGTACGTTGGTTGTCTGTCGTGCTTGTCACCGATTTCACGGTGGTGAATGAAGACGACGTACTTAACTGCACTGTGTAACGTGTCGCGCCTGTGACCGCCTTCACCGTTACCTTTAACGTCGGCGCTTCGGCATTCAGCGCGCCGTCCGCAGGTGTGGTGACAATGCTCGGCCCATCGGTTGCGCTAATATGCGTGGTGAACGATGAGTATTGGCCATAGGCTGGCCAGAAGCTGGTTTTGTAGCGCGCATAATACCTCGTTCCGGGTTTCAGGCCCTGAACGTTGAACGAGGGCGATGTGCTGTGATACGTCTGTGCAATTCCCTGGAAATATTCACTGGTACTGAGCTGCAGCGTGTAATTCAAGGCTCCATCCAGCGTATCTGTTCGGAAGGTCGCGTTGACCGGCACATTCGTTGCGCCGTCGGCGGGGTATCGCAACACCACGAGGGGATAGTCCGGCATATTTAACATGATCGCTTTCGTTGGCGTTGAATGGATAATCTTCACGCCGTCATACGTGCCCATGTGGTATTTATAGATGCTGGAGCTGTTCTTCCCGAACAACACGCCGGCGTCCTCGTTCAACAGAAAGGTCTGCTCGACCTTGTAAGCAGCATCGGGAGCCCCGGCACCGTTGAAGTGATGTTGTAAGCTCATACCACTCCCTTCTTCGAATGCGTACACCGCATAGATGACTCCTTGATCGTGCGTGCCTCCTTTCGATGTTGACCCGTACAAGAAACCACTTTGCGTCGATGCCAATCCACGGTCGGGATACGCGCCGTCAGTTTTGTTGAAATGGTGGATTACTTCGTAGTTGGTTCCGTTGGGTTTTACGCGGAAGACCACGCCGTAATTGTAACGTCCGCCGGTTTTCGTCACGCCATACAGATAGTCTTCGTCAATGCTGCGCGCGAGGCGTCCAACAGGGTAGCTACCGGTTTCCTTTTTGAAATGATACCGGATCTCGATACCGGTATGCGTGCTGTTGACTTTAAACAAAAATCCGGCACCGTAATTTCCGCCGGTCCGCGAGGTCCCATACGCGCCCGGCTCGGTCATGTAATGCTCAAAGCTGGACAGGATCTCATTGGGATTGAATGCGTATTGCAATATGCGCGAACCTGGTCCACCAGCCTTGCCGATCTGGTACTGCTTGTTGCCCGTGGAGGTATAGTAGGGTCCGAGGTAGTAAACTTCCTCATCGGCGCCAATAAACAAAGTCGTGTTTGCAGGATCATCTATTCCCGCGCGGAATTGGTGTAATTGTACCATTCCAAAGCCGGAAACCCCGAAAATAGTGCCCTTACGGTCGGGATACACAACGCCCGTCTTTTGATTTTCCTGACCTCCTTCGATGTTGATGCCACCGGTAAAAAGGCCACCGGAGAAATAGTACACGGTCGACTTACCAAGCACGCTGTGGGGTGCGAAGTCAGAAGCGTGTGTTACAGTACTGCCGTTCTGATCGATGTAAGTTAATCCGTTAGTCGTCGTCCAGATGTATTGCTGGGACCAGGCGACGGAAACAAAAAGCAGCAAAAATAAAATGCTCAGAGAGTAGAGCTTTGTACGCATAAAAAAAAATTAAGAGTCTTTTTTTGAATTCATGTTGGTGCAAATGCTAACCGGCTTCTAAACCAGACCGACGCACGCATCTCATCATAGTACCGTCACCGGGTTATCTTATAGGAAATGCTGAGTGTTCGCCGACGAATTTGGTGCCATCAACATTTAACCGGCGCTATATCTTTTAAAGTATTTCTGCGCACCCGGTTGATTCTGCAGAGAGGAGGATGTTCGGCAATTTATTGTAGTTGAATGATGTGTGGCGTTAAGCATCTACATCCGTGCTTATGTTTTTGTCGACAACGCGTCAGTCTGCGCGCCTTGCGCTAATCCGCCACCTGTGGAGGTGGCGGCAGCGTCCGATGGTCAGTAGCGATCAATGAATCGGGCCCTTCGATTCGATTGCGCGAAAGCTCACCGACTGGTCTTTTTTTACCATTTCCTGAATCGTTTGTTATAGTGATTTCTCCGCGCACAGAAAACAGATTGATTATTACCATTCATTGAGTGAATTGTAATAGCCCCTCCGTTGGTCATGATGGTAATTTTGACTCATAAACTTTTAACAATCAATTTATGCGACACTTCAATTATCACCGTTTGGCAATCATCGCCGTTTTGTTATTCGTTGGTTTTGGAGCCTATGCTCAAACCGCAACCTCCAATGACAACAGTAAAACCTCAAACGTTCCAACCATGAAAACCTACCTGATCAAAAGAGACATTCCCGATGCCGGGAAATTATCCGCCGCCGACCTGAAGGCGATCTCGCAAACATCCTGCACGGTGTTGAAGCAAATGGGGCCGAAGATCGAATGGCTGCACAGCTATGTCACCGGCAACCAGATCTATTGCGTGTACAAAGCAGAAAATGAAGACCTGGTCCGTGAGCACGCAAAGAAGGGCGGCTTCCCGGCTAATTCAATCATCGAAGTGGCGAACATCATTAGTCCCGCAACCGCCGACAAATAACGGTTCTGAATGCGCGGTCGCCAACCGCGTCGATGATACGAACAGATAACCGATCCGTTGGGATATTTTCAATGGACCGGTTTCTTTTTGATGAGGTATTGCCATCAGGAATTAACAATTGAAAAATTTAGCTACTGTGCCCCCAGTGTCACCCGTCTGGGGACGCTGAGGACTTCGAAGCCGAGGAGTTCGAGAGCTCCAGCTTGCTCCGGTAACCTGAGTCCTCTTCGAGTCACACTGAGGGGGCTCCGCAACCCCGACCAATTAGCAATCAGGAATTAGCAATTAGAAAGTTACTTTCAACCGACACACCCTTGACGAGCGTCTGGTAAACGACACAGTATCGTTCGGTGAGCTTTTTCAGGGTCTCAATCTGTTCCTGACTGATATTGTCACCGAGCTCGAATATCAGGCGGATCGATTTGAACCCGACGCTCGCCTCTTTGGAAACCCCCAGGGTCCCCCTGAAGTCGAGCTCTCCTTCAGCGCGGATCGTTCCATCGCCGACGTTTATTCCCACGGCTGTAGCCACTGCTTTCAGCGTCACGCCGGCACACGCGACCAGCGCCTGAAGTAACAGGTCTCCGGAGCATGCCAGCAATCCGGTCCCGCCTGTGGCGGGATGGAGTCCTGCTTCGACCATCGCGCGTCCCATATCGACACTGCATGCGATCTTCTCCCCGACCTTTCCTTCCGCCCGGAGCAACACGATCGCCGACTCCGGCTGCCGGCGATATTTTTCTTTCAGCGGAGCCTGAAGGTTTTTAAGTTCTTCGGAGTTCATCTGTCTGGGATTTATGTTGTTATTTGAAAAACCCTTTGCGTGTTCCCGAGACGCGTTGCGTTATTTGAAGTGAGTGCGGCGCCTTGTCCGCGGTTTAGTGGCAAAACCCGGTACTGCGCTATAATCTTAGCATTTTTTAAAT
>DASPNN010000207.1:0-2456 GCA_035626495.1 Chryseosolibacter sp. | reverse complement strand
ACCGGCAGCAAATTCGGCAACGCCATCGTCGTATGCATAGTAGTCCGCCAAACGGAACGTTGCAGAAACGGTATCGTTGACACGCAGGTCATATGGAGAAAAACGGGCCAGCTCGCTTGCCGCAACGCTGTCGTCCTTGCTGATCACAATGGCGTCGATCGTCACGTCGACGGCTTTTGCCGTTGTATCAAAGTGCGATTCATTTGAAGCATCAGGTAACGTTGCTACGTCAACATTGATTCGGCGATACGGGACCATATAACCGCTTGACCCATCGACGCCGCGGCTTGCCACAAGCACGTCGCTTGTCGCGGTCGTGTCTGATGCAAAATAGCGTGTGAATGTCGCGGCAACCGAGTAGTTTACAGAACGTCCCAAGCCATTGTTGTTATCAAGGTTTTTTACATCAAAGGTCAGCGGACCCACTGCCTGACTTTTGAGAAAATGAGTGTACGGAACCGCATGATACATACCGAAAAGCGTACTCAGCTCCGAAGCAGCCGCCACATCGGGAAACGATTCTTCATCGGCCGAGCGGCCCTTGTTCAAAAAGACATAATCCAGATTCCAGGTGTCATAAGGGCCAGACTGCCTGCCAAATGCTCGAAAGCGAAATTGGAAGGTGTCGTGGAAAAATACGCCATTTCCAACGGCAAGCGCTGTATCGTAAAATTCTGTGCGGTCGAAATGGTCTTGCGGATAAATGGAGAGAACCGATTGCCATGCACCAGTGCTGTCACGGAACTGCAGCTCCAAAAAATCGCCATTGTCCGGCGCTTCGCCATTGCCTTGCCATTGATAAAAGAAGCTGAGGTAAACCGAAGACCGCTCTGCCGCGGTTACCGCGGGTTCACCCAGGTCTATTTCACGCGAGGTGAGCACGTCGGTATAACCACTTACAAGCACATCGTTTGGATTGAACGCAAGGCCGGCGGAGTCAAGTCCGTCGAACGTAGCCACATTCACAGTCGGGGCATTGACAGCCATGCCGTCATTGATCCACACGTTGTAGCTGTCAACCCACAATTGCTGATCCGGATACGCGCTGCCCGTTGTTGAGAAGTCGTCCCAGAACGGAAGCTTCAACGGTCCCACGTCCTTCTGACGCGCGTTTGAAGGAACTTGCTTAAGGCTGAAACCCGGACGCTGAGTCGGCGTGACCTGCAATTGACCAAACACCGAAGTAGATGAGATTGTAAGAAAGCATATCGGGAGCAGCCGGACAATTAAGGATAACGCATAACCGAACGGGGAACGGATCCTGACTGAGCGTACGCGTTCGCAGCGAGCGTTAATTTCCATCTTCGTCGTCATTAGAAAATCCGTCATCACTCTCTATTTCGGAGCCCGGATTCCCGATCCATAGATCAACGACATCACCCGCCTCGATATTTTCCTGGGCGACAGGCTTTTGTTTGAGAATCACGGCCCTGCCTCCCGTAGTATCTCCGACCAGATGGATTTCGCCTATCGTGAGATTGGAGCCAAAGATGGGGATTTTGGCATCTTCCAGGCTCATGCCAACCACGTCCGGGGCAGGCAAGGTCTTGGTTCCGCCGTCCTGAACGACAAGATCTACCACTGTTCCCTTTGGAACTTTGACACCGGGCGCAACGGGCCGCCCGTTAATCTTCATCTCTTTTACTAGGTTCAGGAATTGTCCGCGGACCAACTCGATCCTGCCACGCTTTAGCTCACTGTTTTTCAGCAACGCTTCGGCGTTTACCAGTGAGATATCGGTCACCTTCGGCATCGGTACGGTGGGTGGGGTCACGCGATTGACGGACACATAGATCTTGCGCTGCTCCTTGACCTTCGACCCGGCGGCGGGAATTTGTTTGAGCACCGTTAGCGGGGGATAGTCCTCCGAATAAGATGAGTCATTAATTTCAAAACGCAGATCGTGACCCTCCAGAAATTCAGCGACCTTCGCGAGCGGCATGCCCTCAATATTGGGAACCGTGATTGTCTCGCCATGGTTGGTTGTACGCGGCAGATACACGTAAAAGTATAAGACACACAACACAACCATCAGCGTACCGGCCACGACCAGGTGCAGCAGCAATCCTCCCAGGGTATTATTACCGTATTTCTTGCTAAACTGGAATTTCATTTATAGCGGGCTCAAGACTGTATACACGAATCTGCAAATATAAACATCTAGAATTTTAAAGCCGAATTGAAATCGCGTTCGATCCGTTTACTGCGGTCGTATCGCTCGTGGGCAAGGTCGAGCAGCCGGGTGATCAAATCCGTAAAACCGATACCACGTTCTTTCCACATCATCGGGAACATGCTTGAGTTCGTGAACCCCGGAATGGTGTTGATCTCATTGACGTAGATGCGGCCGTCTTCGGTGAGAAAAAGATCAACGCGCGCAAAATCCTCACAGTATAAGGCCTGGTAAGCCTGCACCGACGCCTGCTGGATCCGCTCGGATTCTGCTTCTGTCAGCT